>JAQCGX010000010.1 GCA_027619975.1 Nitrospinota bacterium | reverse complement strand
GGGGTTAGGGGAGGTTATAAAAAAACTACCTTTAAATACCCCGCCCCTTGGGGCGGGGATCATTTATTTCGTTTATAAAGGGGTTTTTTTATATAAAGGTTTACGTTAAGGTAAGGTCAAAATCTGCATCCTTCAGATCTATAAAATTAATTTTTATGCTCTTTTCATACTTCCGCATAATTTGGATGCCGGTGCTTATGATGGTTTCGGTCGCACTCCCTGCCTGGGCTGAGGGGGACCGTCCCGCATTCAACTCGTCACGCTACGAAGAGGATTACCGCTTTCTGCGCGACCCTGAGCAGAGAACAGATTTTTTCGACCCTCTAAAGTACATCCCGCTGAATGAATCCGAGTCCGTCTATTTGACCCTGGGTGGGGAAACCCGCCAGCATTTTGAATTCATTGATAATGACAACTGGGGCAAAGGGGTACAGGATAGCGACGGGTATTACCTGCAGCGATACCTGGGCCATGCCGACCTTCACCTGGGCGAGCGTGTTCGGGTGTTTGGCCAGTTGATGAGCGGTATCATAAGCGGACGCAATGGAGGCCCCCGGGCGGTGGACAAGGACCGGCTCGATCTGAACCAGGGATTCGTCGATTTGCAGTTGTTGAAAAAGGCAGATCAACTCCTGACGGTGCGTGCCGGGCGTCAGGAAATTGTTTTTGGAAGCAGGCGTTTTTTCAATTATCGCGAGCGGCCCAACATGCGCCTCAGTCACGATGCGGTGACCGGCATATTCAAAACGGGCAGGTGGGATGTGCGTGCCTTCGGCGCTCGTCCCGTGACTCTCAACCCCGGCGCCTTCGATGATAAATCCGCCGACGCAAACACGGTGTGGGGTCTGTATGGAGTGCGCCAGAAGTTACCGGTAAACTTTCCCGCAAACACCGATCTCTATTACCTGGGGTTGCACAACCGCAATGCGCTTTATGATCAGGGACGGGCGGAAGAAATGCGCCACTCCATCGGCACCCGGCTGTGGGGCAAAGGAAAAAACCTGGATTACAACTTTGAATTCTTATACCAGTTCGGCACCTTTGGCAGGGGAAATATTCACGCCTATGCCCTGGCGTCCGATACGGGTTACACCATTCCACTCAGGGGTCCGGCCAAGGTGCGTTTCAGCCTGCGTGCGGACGTGTACTCGGGCGACAAGGACCCATCGGATGGAAATTTGAATTCATTCAATCCTTTTTTCCCCAAGGGAAAACACATCAGTCAGCTTGCGGCCAGCGGGCTCATCAACCAACGCGATGTGCACCCTCGAATCACGCTGACCCTGGACCAGCACTGGTCCGTTGCCACCAGCACCCTGTTTATTTGGCGCGACAGCCTGAATGACGGTGTCTACTCCATCGGCAACGGGCTTTTGCGTAGCGGTCAACCCAGCCGGGCACGCTATGTCGGCGCCCAGCCGGAGTTAGAAGCCAAATATACCTTCAACCGGCATCTGGATTTAAAGGCAATATTTGTATATTTCCGCGCCGGCGAATTCCTCAGGCAAACCCCTCCCGGTCGTGATACGACCTACCTGGGTTCCATGCTCACCTTTCGGTTCTAATCCACTCGCCTTTGTAATCAAACGCTAAGATCGCATGCGAAAAAGGCAGTCAAATAGATCTTTTTTTAAACTTTACGTTAATTAAAAATGATACCGGCGCCTCTGTTAGCATTGTTGGCCGGAACCGCCATTGCCAATTTTGGTCATTTTGATATCGAATATATTGGCACCATTCCGACGGGTTTTCCTGATTTATATTGGCCGGCCTGGTCTAAGTTTGGTGACTATCTGGGGCCTGCGGCGGGGTTGGCGGGGTTGGCTGTATTTGATTCCCTGCTGACATGCATCGTTGCCGACAATATGACAGGGACGAAACACAGCAGTGTTCGTGAGTCGTTTGGCCAGGGGCTGGCGAATTGCGCCGCCGGTCTGGTGGGCGGGCTGACCACGGCGACCGCTACCATGCGAACCGTTGCGAACATACAATCTGGAGGTAAGACGCCTCTGGCCGCCGTGGTTCACGGCCTGGTGCTGTTGGCTTTGGTTTTGGGCCTGGGACCCTATGCGGAGGACATTCCCATGGCCTGCCTGGCGGCTATTTTGTTCAAGGTGGGTATCGACATCCTGGACTATCGCATTTTGCCGGTTCTGCATCGCCTGCCCGTGACGGACATGATCGTTTTCTGGTCCGTATTGATAGTAACGATTGTTGAAGATTTGCTGATAGCCATGGCCGTCGGCATCGTTTTAGCGTTCTTTCGGTTTGTTCTGGAAATGAGTCGGCTTTATAAATCCAACATCGCATATCTGGGCGATGATTCTCTTGGCGATATGTTTGGAGATGATTTAAAAGGTAAAGTAAAAATTCTTCGGCCCCAGGGTCCCATGTTCTTCGGGGGCGTCAAGCAGTTGGAAGATACTTATGAAAATGCAGACGCTCACGAAGCTTTGATTATAAAATTAAAAGACGTCAGCATGATTGATCTTTCCGGAGCCTATGCGCTGGAGGATCTGGTGAATAAAGCCCGCGGAAATGGGAAAAAGGTGTTGATTTGCAGTGCTCCTCCTCAAGTTATGAAAGTTCTCGAAAGTGTGAATGTCTTGGACCATGCGGAAAAAAACTATTTTGAGGTCATTGATGACGCGATCGCAATGGCGAGGGAATTGAGCAGTAAACCTGTATTCATGTGCGAGACGAAATAAATTTTACCGCCACCTTAATTCAAGGCCTTTTTTTCCGTCAAGAGCATGTTTAAGAGCATAATCTTTGATGGTCCGGCCTCTGAGGGGACGATAGTCTTTAAACGCTGATGCGGTTCCTCCCCATTGAAATATGCGGGGATCTGGGTGGCGAAGGCGAGGTTAATAATACAGTTTATTTTCAATGAGTTGAATGGTATAGTGGGGTGGCTCCATCCTTGATGACTTGACAACTCCCGCCTGAATGAAGTATATGATCTAGATCCCAACAGGATTATTCTCAGATCTGGTTCGGTTGTCATGGATAAAATGATCGGGAGCCGCCGGGAGTGACCTGATGTGACCCCAATTTTTTTTTGGCAAGGGACACGTTTAAATTGATTTTATTTTATTACGTATAGAAAGGAAGAGTCGTTGGCAAATCATAAATCCGCAATCAAACGCAACCGTCAGACCGAGAAACGATACGCCAGAAACAAGGTTTACCGCACCCAGCTTAAAACCGCCACCAAGAAAGTTTTAGTTGAATTGGAAGCCAAGGATAAAGTGGAAGCTGAAAAGGAATTACAAGGAGCTATAAAAGTAATTTCTAAAGTTGCCAGCAAAGGAGTCATCCATAAACGCACGGCATCCAGAAAGATTTCCGGCCTGGCTAAAAAAGTCCACCAGCTTTCCGCCTCTGCATGAATGAAAAAGGAGGACCGAAATGTCGGTCTTCTAAATGATCTGCACCGCCAGCTAATTGATACCGGAACAGAGTTTTAATATCAGCGCTTCCAGAATTCCCTGAGGAGACTGGCCGGATGTTTTCAAGTCCCGGTCGGCCTGCGTCAGGTTTTTGAAATTCTGCGTCAGTTCCTGGTTGCTGAAATTCTGCGTGTGCTTCAATGCTTTTTCCACCAAAAAGGGCTTGGCTCCCATTTCCTGGGCTATTTTAAAAGGCGGAAGTTTTTGCGCCTGATAATTTTTGACCTCCCAGATGACCCGGAACTGCCAAACGATCGTCCCTAGAATTTTTAAAGGTTCTTCTCCGTGGTCGAGCTGATTATGTAACAGGAGGAAAGCCTTTTCCGCATTCTTATCCTTCAAAGCTTCGGTCAGGGCGAACGGATTTTGTAACTTGATATCTCCCACCATCGCCAGGACCTCCTGGTCCGAAATGGACCGCGTTTTTCCTACGTAAGTCATAACTTTTTCCAACTCCGACGCCAGGATTCCAGGCTTCGGGCCGGTCCGTTCCACCATCTGCCGTGCGGCATCAGGGGAAAGGGTGTAGCCAAAGGATTGGGCCCGTTTTTTAATCCAGGGAATAAGCGCGGATTCATTAGGCGCCTCGCAGGTTATCGCCTGTTGAATTTTTGTGAGCGACTTGAATATTTTCTTTTTTCGATCGGCTTTGTCCGCAGTCAGGATCAGGCAGGTTCCGTCTATGGGGTCTTCAGTATAACCGAGCAGCAATTCCGATTCTTTGGGCGTCAGGGTGATTTCATGAAGATCTTTTACAACCACCACTTTGGTTCCGCCGAGGAAAGATAAGGTTTTGATCGCTTGGAGCCAGTCGTGAACGGAACTTCCCTTTGCATCGAAAGTTTCGAGGTTGAACTCGCGGTTCTCCGGCGTGATCAGTTTTTGCAGAAGGGCCTGGATGATCCCGGTGTGAAAAAATTTTTCCTCACCATAGAGAAAATAAAGAGAAGCGATCTTCTCTTGTTCGATGTGCCGGAGGGCTTCGTCGGGGGTCAAGGCGTGAAAGAAATCAAAACTGGTCGATGACGATGCTCACCAGGCGATTTCCCAGTACTCTATAAGCATCTTTAAGAGCCAACTGCCGGGCGGCCTCGGAATTGATCACGTCGGCGTCGGTCTGAAAATCCCACTTGGTGGTGAAATTCTGTTTCAGGAAACGTTTTTTCTTCACTCGATCCTGGACATCAATGCTCCCCCCTAATAGAACGAAATATTCCTGCGCCACATCCTGCGTTGTGAAGGACACGGCCTGCAGGGTATAGCTGGATAATAATCCCTTCATCACCAGATCGGCTTCATGGGTGCTCACCACTTTCAGCCGTCCATCGTTGACAAAGGATTGCCGTATGGCATTGGTGATATCCCTGTCAATATTCGGTTGCGAAGAGGTGTTGTCGAATACCGGAATGGCGATGGTTTTCAAGTGGGGTGGCAACGTGGTACCGGTGCCGACCAAGTGGTAACCGCAACCGGAAATCAGCAGGAAGGCGGCGAGCCCAAAAAGTTTATTAATATAGGGTTTCATTTTTTTAATTTGCAACGATATTGATCAGTTTTTTGGGAACCACAATGATCTTCCTGACTTCTTTTCCCTGGATCGATTCCTGAATCTTAGGGTCTTTAAGCGCCAGAGATTTTAATTCTTCTTCGCTCATATCGGCGGACACCGTGATTTTATGTCTCACCTTACCATTGACCTGAATCACGATCAATACCTCCTCCGATTGGATAAGCGCCTCGTCATAAGCAGGCCAGGGAGTTTGACCGATGCTTTGCACGTGACCCAAAAGGGACCACACCTCCTCCGCCATATGGGGGCCGAAGGGAGACAGCATCAAAATCAGGGTTTCGATCGCTTCCTTGACGACAAATTTTTCATGGTCGGCATGTTTGTCGGAGGCTGCCCACCCTTCCCGGAAAGCATACAGGTGGTTGGTCAGTTCCATGGTCGCGGCGATGGCGGTATTGAATTGCGTGCGATTCTGGATATCTTCCGTCACCCGCTTGATCGTGATATGAGTTTTACGCCGTAACTCTTTCAGCTCTTTTGCCTGATCCGCATCAGGTTCCTGAGCTGACTGGCTGGTTTGGACTTCCGGCAGAAAATCCGCACAAATTCGCCACACTCTTTTTAGAAAACGAAAACAACCCTCCACCCCTTGGTCGCTCCAGTCCAGGTCTTTGACCGGCGGCGCGGCGAACAGAATAAAAAGCCGGGCGGTATCGGCGCCATAGTTGTTGATGATGTCGTCCGGGTCCACCACATTGCCTTTGGACTTGGACATCTTGGCCCCGTCCTTGATCACCATCCCCTGAGTGAGCAGACGCTTGAAAGGTTCCGGCGATTGCACATGGCCGAGATCCCGGAACACGAGGTGGAAAAACCGCGAATACAATAGATGCAGGATGGCATGCTCGATGCCGCCGATGTATTGATCCACCGGCATCCAGTAATCGACATCTTCTTTGCCGAAGGGTTCGTCATCGTTGCGCGGTGACGTGTAACGGTCGAAGTACCACGAAGAACACACGAAAGTGTCCAATGTGTCGGTTTCCCGGCGAGCGGGCTGACCACATTTCGGACAGGGGGTGTTGATAAACGCCTCAAGCGTGTGGAGTGGGGATTGCCCCTGACTGCCCAATTGAACATCTAAAGGGAGTTCGATGGGAAGCTGGTCATAGGGAACCGGGACGATGCCGCAGGCATCGCAATGCACGATGGGGATGGGAGTTCCCCAATACCGTTGGCGTGAGACGCCCCAATCGCGCAATTTGTAATTGATCGTGGCCTTGCCAATTTTATTTGACTCCAGATATTCGCAGACCTTGCGGATTCCCTCTTTGCCAATCAGCCCGTCAAACGGACCGGAATGGGTCATGCTTCCTTCGCCGGAAAAAGCTTCGGTCATGCTGGTTTCGTCGAGTTCTGCATCCGGCGGCTGGATGACGACTTTGACAGGAAGCCCGTATTTTCGGGCGAAGTCCAAATCGCGCTGATCGTGGGCGGGGACGGACATGATCGCGCCGGTGCCGTATTCCATCAGGACGAAATTGGCGGACCAGACGGGGACCTCAGTACCTGTGAGAGGGTTGATCGCATAAGCGCCGGTGAAAACGCCCTGCTTTTCTCCGGTTTCACTGGTGCGAGAGATTTTGTCTTCCCCGGCGATTTTGGCAATAAATGCGTCTACGTTTTTCTCCTGATCGGTGCCGCGCGAGAGTTGTTTTGTCAGCGGGTGCTCGGGTGACAAAACCATGAAAGTGGCGCCATAAAGCGTGTCGGGCCGGGTGGTGAATACTTTGATGACGGCGTTACTTGCCTTGATGGCAAAGTCCACTTCGGCTCCGTGGCTTTGACCGATCCAGTTTTTCTGCATGGTCAGCACTTGTTCCGGCCAGCCCTCGTCTGCCAGGTGTTGCAAGCCATCGAGCAGTTTTTGGGCGTAATCGGTGATCCTGAAAAACCAGCCCTCCTGCTGTTTTTGCTGGACCGGGCCGTCGCATCGCCAGCAACAGTCGTTAACCACCTGCTCGTTGGCAAGCACCGTATGACAGGCTTCGCACCAGTTGACCGTGGCGTTTTTGCGATCGACCAGCCCCTTCTCCATAAACTGCAGGAAACACCACTGGTTCCAGCGGTAATATTCCGGTCGGCAGGTCGCGATTTCCCGGTCCCAGTCGTAGCTGAAGCCCAGTTTCTTGATTTGCTCGCGCATGGTGCGGATGTTTTCAAACGTCCACTTTGCCGGATGCGATTTATTTTTAATGGCGGCGTTTTCCGCGGGCATCCCGAATGCGTCCCAGCCTATGGGATGAAGTACATTGAACCCCTGCATGCGCTTGAACCGGGCGATGGCGTCGCCAATGGCGTAGTTGCGCACATGGCCCATATGGATTCGCCCTGAAGGATAGGGAAACATCTCCAGTAGATAAAACTTTTTCCTGGCAGGGTCCCGTTCCACCCGGAAGGTTTTGTCTTCCTCCCAGGTTTTCTGCCATTTTGCTTCGATGGACTTAAAATCGTAATCTTGCATGCAACCGTCACTCCGTCTTTCGGAAAAAGATTCATACTAGCAAAATTTACAAAATAATCCAGCGGGATGAAGAGGGCCGCACGCATGAAAAATCGTATTGCCGGGGTCAATCTTCGTTATAATGCCGGACCATGACAGAACTGACCGCAATCATCGGAACGGTTTTCTTTTTATATGTGCTGTTGATGATCGGCATTGGTTACTTAGCCTCGCGGAAAACCCACTCCCCCGCCGATTTTTTCCTTGCCGACCGGTCCCTGAAGGCCTGGGTCACGGCGATTTCTTCCACCGCCAGTTCCGAGAGCGCCTGGGCGGTTTTGGGGACGGTGGGATTGGCATATAAAGACGGACTGTCAGCTATCTGGTTTTTGCCGGGCTGTCTTCTGGGATATGCGATCAACTGGCTCTTCATCGCCGAAAAACTCAGAAAACATTCGCATGAGGAACACGCCCTCACCATCCCGGATTATCTTGAATCGCATTTCAACGACAAAACCCATATTCTTCGCCTCATCTCGGTGGTCATTATTTTCTCTTGCATGATGGCCTATGTCGCCGCTCAGTTCACCGCCATCGGTAAAACCTTCGACGCTATTTTCGGCATTCCCTACACCCTGAGCATTCCCGCTGGCGGCTCCATCGTGATCCTCTATACGATGATGGGCGGGTTCCGCGCCGTCGCCTGGACCGACTTCGTTCAAGGCCTGATCATGGTCGTCGGCATTGTGGTTCTGGCCTGGGTTGCAGTCGCAGACCTTGGCGGGATGAATGCCACCGTGCAAAAGGTCAACGCCGTGTCGCCCGAGACCCTGGCCTGGATGGGAGGAAAATCGACGGCAGTGTTTTTCGGGTCAATGGTGGGACTGCTGGGGATTGGCTTGGGCTATCCGGGCCAGCCGCATGTTATCACCCGCTACATGGCGGCGAAAGACACGCAAACCATCGAGCGCGGCATCTGGATCGCTTTTTCCTGGGGGTTTTTAATATACATTTCCGCCATTGTCTTGGGCATCGCCGGTAACGCGCTGTTTCCCGGATTGCAGGACCCCGAGCACCTGTTCCCCAAAGCCGCAGGCGCGTTATTGCCGCCGTTAATGACGGCTGTCGTCTTGACCGGGGTGTTGGCGGCGATCATGTCCACGGTTTCGGCGCAGATCATCGTGGCCGCATCGACGATCGCCCACGACATCTACACGAAAACCCTCCGTCGACCTCTGTCGCACGAGAAAATCCTTGTAGTGAGTCGCGTCACCATCCTGGTATTAGGCGTCGGGGCGATGGCCATCGCGCTCATGGAAACGCGGGTGATCTTCTGGTTTGTGCTATTTGCCTGGTCGGGCCTCGGGGCGAGTTTCGGTCCGGTCATCCTGTTCACGCTTTATTCCAAAAACGTTACCTTTTTTGGGGCGGTTGCCGGGATGCTCACCGGATTTTTGACCTCTATCATCTGGAAAGTTTCGGGGTTGTCCGATGCGGTGATTTACGAACTGGTTCCGGCCTTTTTATTTTCTTCCCTTGCGATCTGGTGTGTGAGTAAAATAGGGAAAAATAAATAAAGTTAGCAGTTTATTGGTTTTCAGTAAAATTTAAAAAAATCGCAACTAATTTTGCTGACTTTCTGAGAACTTTTATGGTCATCTGGGAAGAACGGGTTGTAATTTACAAGTCACATCAATTTTTGAAAAAGGGGAAATGTATGAAGCAAATAATGTTGGCCGTATTGATGGTATTTATGTTGCAAAGCGTGGCGTTGGCTGAAAAGGGTGCGCCGGTTGATGAAGGGGCAGGTATGAGTGAGGGTGCAGGCGACGGGAAAAATTTTGAAACTTATAAAGCGAAAGCTTTGGAAAGCATTGGAAAGCATTGCGAAAAGACATGGTCTCTTGAGTGAGTTGGAAAGTTGTATTGGGTCCGCCAGTTCACGTGAGGATATGAAATCCTGTAAGCACAAGCATAAGCAGGCATTCAATGAACTCCATCATGATAAAAAAGAAATGAAAAAAGAGCACATGAAAGAAAAGCATATGCAAAAAAAGGATAGAAAAAGAAATAGGGATAAGGGTGAATAGGCGCAGGCTTTAGCTTCGCCGGCCCAGGCTTGCTGGTTTCATGCGCTGCATATGATGAGATAAGAGATTTGTTTACCGCAAAGACGCAAAGGAAAGACCTTCAAAAACCTTTTGATTTCTTTGTGTTCTTTACGGTGAAAATAATTTCTGCCGCTAACTTTGGAAGGTTTCCAAAATAATATCCGCCATGCGGTGGGACGCGCCCTGGCGACCTTCAATCCATGCCGTCGCTTTTCCAGCCAACGCGCTTCGTTTTGATGTGTCTCCCAAAAGGGAGGCAAGAACGGTTTCCATTTCTTCGGCGTTATTTACCGGATAGGCCAGATCCCGTGTCCGGAGTTCATCCGCCACCTGCCGGAAATTTTCGATATGGGGGCCGTGGATGACCGCCTTGCCATGAGCGACGGGTTCCATGAGGCTGTGGCCGCCGCCAGGAGGGATCATGCTGTGGCCGACGAAGGCCACATCGCCAATGGAATAAAGTTTAGAAAGCTCACCCATCGTGTCGAGCAGGATCACCGGACTCTCTCCGTTGCTGGGTTCGTTGATGACTCTACGTTTGATGAACGCAATGTTTCGGGTTTTCAAAAGTGCTTCCACCTCGCTGATTCTCTCCAACCTTCTGGGGGCCAGGATCAAAACCAGATCGGGAAATTTTATTTTTAAATTTTGAAACACCTGCAGGATGATTTCTTCTTCCCCCGCATGCGTACTGCCCGCCACCCAGACAGAACTCGTTGGGCGTATGCCAAGCTCGGATCGAATCTCAATTCGTTCATCATTGGATATAGAAACAAGCGCATCCAATTTGGGATCGCCGATGACCTTCAATCGGGAAGGCTCCACGCCCAAGGTTTGCAGAGAATCTTTTCCATCATCGCTTTGCATGCACAGGACGCTGAAGCCATTGAATAAATTTTTGGAAAATTTCCCCAGTTGCTGGTAACGCCGGAACGACCGTTTAGAAATTCGTCCGTTGAATAATAATGTGGGAATCCTGCGTTGAGTCATAAGATCGAGCAGGCCCGGCCAAAAGCCGGTATCGGTGACGACGAAAGCGTCCGGGCGAATGCGGTTGAGTGCTAGCATTGTGAAGGGCAGGCAGTCCAGGGGATGAAAAAAGATTGCATCAGCGAAGGGAATTTTTTGCCGGGCGCCGTCGTAGCCGCTACCGGTGGTGACTGAGACCACGAGCCGTAGGTCCGGCCGTTTCTGGTGAATGATTTTTAACACCGGAGCCGCCGCCGTCACCTCGCCCAGAGACAGGGCATAAACCCATAGCGTTTTTTGCGCGGGGGATGCCGGTGAACCGGGAACCAGGCCGAAGTGATGACAGAGCCCCCGGCGTTTGCTGCCGGTGAACAGAGAATAAACCGCAAAGCCGGGAACGGCTATGACTGCGGCGAGGGTTGAGAGAATGTGATAAACAAACATCATTGGAATTAACTATCGGTCTTGGTTTGTTCGATCAACGTTACGGTTTTTTGCACGGCCCCCTGGTTGGCGCGGATGGTTTCCGCCGCTGACAGACCGCGTTCCTTTCTCTCCTCTGATTGGGTGAGCAGGCGATGCAAGGTGGAATACAGTTCTTTCGGATCGTCGATTTGAATGCCGCCGCCGGATTCTTTTAACAGCCGGGCTTCTTCCTCGAAATTATTCATGTGCTTCCCGAAAACCACCGGCAACCCGAACGCCGCCGGTTCCAGGATATTTTGTCCGCCGAATCTGGGGTTGAACCCGCCGCCGACGAAGGCGACATCGGCTTCGGCATAGTAATGGGTCAACTCCCCCATGGTGTCTAATAAAATGATGAGATTTTTAGGGTTCTCACCGTCACCCGCAAGTTGAGAATGGCGAATGAATTCCACGTCATATTCCCGGATCAGACCTTCGATTTCCTGACAGCGTTCCAGGTGGCGTGGCGCGATCACAAAATTGAGATCGGGCAGGTCTTCTTTCAGGCGCAGGATGGCATCCATTATGGGGCCTTCGTCTCCGGGCCGGGTGGAGCCAAATACGACCCGAAGAGGCTTGTCAGATTCTGTTCTTTCGCTTGCTGGAGTTATATCGCCTTTTCGGGCGTCAAATTTTATATTGCCGTTGACCTGGACTTTTTCAGGATGGACCCCGAGCGATAAAACCCGGTCCGCATCGGTTTGGGTTCGCATGGCAAATATTGAGATGCCTGCCGTGATCCAGCGGAACAAGGGCGGGAATTTTCCGTATCGGTCCGTGGATTTTTGCGACATCCTGCCATTGACTAAAAGAACCGGAACGTTCAAGCGCTTGCACAGCCTGAGAAGGGAGGGCCACAGCTCGGCTTCAATGAGGATCAGTTGCGAAGGATTCAGTTTTTTGAACAGGGGGTTGAGCCATAGCGGGAAGTCCGGTGGCAGGCGAAAAACGTTGTCGATATTTTCTTTTTTTGCCAACTCATATCCGGTTCGGGTGAAGGTCGAAAGCACGATGGGTGTTGCGTTGCCATTTTTCCGCAAGCCATCCAGAAGAATTTTAGCCGCCCGCACCTCACCAACGGATGAGGCGTGTATCCACAAACATCCCGGCATCGAGGGCAAGGATTTCCCGCCTTTGAGACGCTCCAGTAAATCGGAACGAAATGTGGAAGAGAGAGCCATGCGCATTAAAATAAAAGGGGATGCGGCTAGGATGGCGCTGGCGACAATGGTATGATAAAAAATTTCCATAATGGGGGAGTATACCTCGAATCAAAAAAATGAGTTTTCTTTTATGAGATGGGAATCTCTTTACTATAAAATTATTTCTCCAGAGCGGAAATTTTATCACGTTCCCGCCTATCTTTTGCTCAAGGGGGCGTCCCTGTTTTATTGCCTGGGCCTGCGTTTGAACCGCTGGGCCTACCGCTTCGGAATTTCCCCCACCCGCCGCCTGCCGGTGCGCGTGATCAGCGTCGGCAATCTGACTCTGGGCGGAACCGGTAAAACCCCCATCGTCATCATGATCGCCGAAATTCTGCGGGGTCATGGGTATAAGCCTGCCATCCTCAGCCGGGGTTATGGCGGCAGCTCGAAAGAGGCTGTCAACGTCGTTTGCGACGGTCAAAATATTCTGCTCTCGGCGGATGTTGCAGGCGACGAGCCGAGGATGATCGCCGAGCGGCTGAAAAATATTCCGGTACTCACGGGAAAGAATCGCTATTTGACTGGCAGTGTCGCCATTGACCGGTTTGGAGTCGATACGCTGATTCTCGATGACGGGTTTCAGCACCGGGCGCTTTGCCGTGATCTCAATATTTTGCTATTTGACCAGAAAAAACCGCTGGGCAACGGAAATTTGTTTCCCGCCGGGGAGTTGCGCGAATCGGCTAAAGAATCTGATCGGGCGGACCTGATATGCTTCACGAGGTGCTCGCCGAGTGGTAATGCCACTTTCCTTAAAGCGCAATTGCCTCTCAACACTCCGGTTATAAAAACCGCGCTCCGGCCCGGAGCGGTCGTCCGCCTGGACAATCATGATACTTTGGACGTGGAAATTTTAAAGGACCAGGCGGTGGCGGCTTTTTGTGGAATCGCCAAACCGGGCGATTTTAGAGCCACTCTGGAAACGGCGGGGGCGCGTGTGGTTTTTTACCGGGCGTTTGGGGATCATCACCGCTATGTTGCAGACGAGTTGCAATCGCTCGACCGGGAGGCCCTGGATGCGGGGGCAAAATATGTCCTGGTGTCGGAGAAAGACAGCGTCAAAATCGATGCTTCGTTGTTTTCGATTCCGGTGTTGAAATTGATCGTCGATGTGGAGATTCTTGAGGGGCGAGAGGCTTTCACAAAACTCCTTTTGAAAAGCTGAGCTATACGATGTTTGATTTTAAATCCCTATCTTCCAAACAGCAATTGGCTCTCAACGTTTTTGTTCCCTTTCTGTATTTGTTTCCTCTGTTGGTGGCCTATTTTTCTCCCAAAACATTTGGTTTCGGCTATCCGCCACTGGTGCCGGTGGCTCTGGCAATAGGGGCGATAGGGTGGGTGATATGGATGCTGGGCACGATTTCACTGGGAAAATCGCTGGCCGTCCTGCCCGGCGCCGAGACTTTAAAGACCGGAGGCATTTATCGATACCTGCGCAACCCGATTTATGTGGGGATCAATTTGACACTGTTCGGATTGCTGGCGGCTTGCGGGTCGATCTTTGGCATGGTGTATATGGTCATCGTCGTCCTGCCTTTGAACTGGTATCGCGCCCGCGCGGAAGAAAAGGCATTGCTGGAAAAATTTGGCGACAGCTATCAGGCTTACCGTGAGACCACCTGGCTCTAGCCCCGCCACGCGGATGACCCTTCATGCAAATATTTAATGACCATTGAAACGCCAAGAGATGTCACAAACTTTAAAAATTAAATTCAAAGCTCTCATTCCTATAGAGGGTGAGATTATCGAAAACGGGGAACTGCTCATCGAGCAGGGTCGTATCGAGGAAATCCGGCAAACGCAGTCAGAAGATAGCGAGTGCCTGGATTTATCCGATCATCTTCTTCTCCCCGGTTTTGTGAACGCTCATTGCCATCTGTCGCTTTCCGCCTTGCATGGCAAGGTTCCGAGATGTGAGAAGTTCACCGATTGGGTGCGGGCGCTTCTTAAAGAAAATATGCAATTATCCGGGGATCAGAGAGTCAAAGCCATGCAGTCAGGAGCGATGGAAATGCTGCGGTCAGGGGTGACGACGCTGGCCGATAGTCTGTCTCAGCCGGAACTGTTGCCGGAATACGCAGCCCTGCCATTCAGGCAGGTTTTGTTTCTGGAAGTATTGGGATTCAAAAAAAGCATGGTCAGGGAAACACTGGATCGAGTGACCTCTGTTTTTGCATCCCAAAATCTCAAAGGGACTTTGTTGAGGCTGGGGCTGGCTCCGCATGCGCCTTATTCCGTATCACCTGAATTATTCAGGGAGCTTAAAAAACTCGCCGCGCGTTACGATTGCCCCACCGCCTGTCATGTGGCGGAATTCTCCGAGGAAGTCCGGTTTATTAAAGAAGGCGGCGGCGATCTGCAAAAATTTCTCGAAGAGCGCGGCGTGATTGACGACGATTGGATGCCGCCGGGGACAAGTCCGGTTCGCTATCTGGATGCCATCGGCGTACTGGATTCGATGATTGCCGTTCACCTGAATCATAGCGACGAGGACCTGGAGTTATTGGCGGCGCGCAATGCGCGGGCGGTGTTTTGTCCGAATAGCAGCCGCTGGTTTGGCCGGACCCAAATCATGCCCGTCCGTCAACTGCTCGACGCCGGCGTGGCGGTGGCGTTGGGGACGGATTCTTTGGCGAGTAACGAATCGCTGAATTTTCTGCGTGAGATTAAGATCGCGGATGCGATGCTGCCTGATGTGTCCCGGCCCGAAATCTTAAAGATGGCGACCGGGGGCGGTGGCCAGGCTCTGGGTCTGCCAACCGGAACCCTCGTTCCCGGCATGAGCGCCGATCTTATTGGGTTTCGCGTGCCACACAAACCAAACGTCTGGGCCGACGTTCCCTTCGAACCCAACCGGGAGCGGGTGGATTTTTCGATGGTGGCGGGAAACGTGGTGATAAAAAATTAGATCATTTGAACCTGTCGTCTACTCGTCATCGCGAGCCGCACCAAGCGGCGCGGCGATCCAGATTTTCTGGATTGCTTCGCTAGGCTCGCAATGACGATCAAATGGTCTCCCTAAAGGAGATCGTGGGGGATTTGACTTTCCTTCCTTGATGGTGAGCTTTATATTGGTTGGCAGAGACTATTTACTGGAGAGTTACGCATGAAGGCACTGGTTCTGGATATCAAGCGCGAGGAGTGGGAATCGACCACCGGCATGAGCAGGGTCGATATCGCCCAACCGCAACTGGACGAATCCAAACGCCCGGAAGATGCCAACAAGGTCATCATCAAACCGCTTTATACGGGGTTCTGCGGATCGGACAAGGGCATCTGGTTTCGCCACTCATTCAAGGATATGATCTTTGACTCTCTGGAAAAAGAAGGCCAGTCGCAACGCATTTGCGGTCACGAGTTGTTGGGTGAAATCGTTGAGACGGGGTCTTATTCCGCCAAGCACTATGGATACAAGCCGGGGGATATCGTTTCCACGGAGTCTCATATTTTTTGTGGCAAGTGTCACCCGTGTCAAATTGGCGACGAGCACGTGTGTTCGGATCATTTGATCATCGGCATTTCAATGGACGGTTGTTTCGCCGAATACGTCAAACTGCCGGCGAAAGAATTGTGGCCGACGGATATCAATGCAATTCGTCCTGAGGTGGCAGCCATTCAGGAACCGTTGGGAAACGCGGTGCATGCCTGTAGCCGGGTCGATCTGCGCGGCAAAACCGTCGCCATTTTCGGATGCGGCACCATCGGGTTGTTTTCTATTCTGGTGGCGCGTGCGATGGGAGCCACCACCATCATCGGTGTGGATCCCAATCCCGACAATCTGAACCGTGCCGAGCAACTGGGTGTGGACCTCACCCTGCATGTGGACCTGGAACGGGTGAAGGAACAGGGAGTCGCGCCCGATACCGAAATGGTGGAAGTCATCCGCAAGCGGTGTTCCGGGGAGGGGGTGGACGTGGCCTTCGAGATGTCCGGAAGCAACCAGGCGTTAAACACCGCCATCGCCGCTACGCGCCGGGGAGGCGATATTATTTTGTTTGGGATTTCCACTGGAGATTTTACTCTGACCGATTTTCAGAACATCATCATGCAGGGTAAAACCCTGCACAGCATCGTCGGGCGCAAGGTGTTTCAGACCTGGTATATCATGAGCAACCTGCTCCAAGCGAAATCCCACCAGTTGCAGGATAAAATTTATGACGTCATCCTGAACCGCGGACAGGGAACGATTGTTCCTTTTGACAAATTCGATCGGGATGTTTTTAACCGCATTGTTCAACAGCATCCAAAAGTAATTTTTAAATTCTAACCATCTGAGATGGGGGAACGTTCATGCCGGAAAGAATGATCGAATTCATTAGAGAGGAATTGGAATCCATTCGTAGCGCCGGATTGTATAAGGATGAACGGGTGCTGAAAAGTCCGCAGCAGGTACATATAAAAACGGCTCGCGGCAAGGTGTTGAATTTTTGCGCCAACAACTACCTGGGGCTTGCCAATCACCCTAAGATCCTTGAGGCGGCCAAAGACGCGCTCGATCAGTACGGATACGGAATGGCATCCGTACGATTCATCTGTGGAACCCAGGAAGTGCACAAGCGTCTCGAGGAGCAGGTCTCTTGTTTTTTAGAAACAGAGGACACGATCCTGTATTCGTCCTGCTTTGACGCCAACGGCGGATTGTTTGAAACCCTGCTGGACAAGGAAGATGCGGTTATCAGCGACCGCTTGAACCATGCCAGCATCATCGATGGTGTGCGCTTGTGCAAGGCCCAGCGGTTTCGTTACAACCATGCCGATATGGATCATCTCGAAACCCAGCTGCAACGCGCCCGGAAACACAGGTTCAGGATCATCGCCACCGACGGGGTGTTCAGCATGGATGGCGATGTCGCTCCTTTGAACGCAATCTGTGACCTGGCGGAACAATACGACGCCAGCGTCATGGTGGACGATTCGCATGCGACGGGTTTTTTTGGTCCCTCGGGAAGAGGCAGTCTGGATTATAAGAACGTCCTGGGCCGGGTGGATATCATCACCTCCACCTTTGGCAAGGCTCTGGGCGGAGCTTCGGGCGGGTTTGTAAGCGGCAGGAAAGAGATTGTAGAGCTTTTGCGGCAACGGTCCCGGCCTTACCTGTTTTCCAACTCCCTGTCACCCGTGATCGCGGCTGTGACGTTGAAGGCCATCGAACTCATTACTCGGTCCGAACATTTATTGAAAAAGTTGCAGGATAATGTGTCGTGGTTCCGAAAGAAAATTACCGAAGCCGGATTTGAAATCAGACCGGGCGATCATCCCATCATTCCGATCATGCTCGGTGACGCCCGTCTGGCGCACGACATGGCCGATCAATTGCTGGCGGAAGGCGTGTATGTAGTCGGCTTCAGTTATCCTGTGGTTCCCAGGGATGCGGCCCGCATTCGCATCCAGATTTCCGCCGCCCACGAAATGGCCGATCTTGAGAAAGCGGTACAGGCCTTTCAAAGGGTCGGTCAACGGCTGAACGTTATTAAACCCTAAAAAATTCTATTAAATAATTTGAAAAATCTGATCACCGGAATTCATGGATTTGCCGCCTCGCATTTGGCGGATTTCCTTTTAGAACAAAACGAAGAAGTGTTTGGCATTGCGCGTTCTCTGGACAATGACCTGAATATAAACCATATTCAGGATCAGATTCAGGTGTCTCTCTGCAATATCCGGGATCGGAGTGCAATTAAAAAAATACTGGAGGCGGTTCGGCCCGATCGCATCTATCACCTCGCTTCTGTGTCATTTGTTCCGCAGGCTGAAAAAGAAGGGGATACTTCTTTCGAGACTATTTTTAATGGGACCTGGAACGTGTTGGAGTCAGTCAGGGAGTTGGGCTTGAATTGCCGGATTCTTAGTGTCGGGTCTTCGGAGGCGTATGGGATGGCGGGAGAAGGTCGAGTGAAAGAGGATAGAGCGTTGCAACCCATTTCCCTTTACGGAGTCAGCAAAGCTGCCGCTGAACTTCTCGCTCATTCTTATTTTGTAAGAGACGGCCTGGATGTGATTCGAACCCGGCCTTACAATCATACGGGGCCCAGGCAGGATTCCCGGTTTGTGTGTTCGTCTTTTGCCCGACAAATCGCGGCAATTGAAAAGGGCGCCAAAGCGGTTATTAAAACGGGAAACCTGGAATCTTATCGGGATTTCATGGATGTCCGGGACACCGTTTCTGCTTACCATGCGATCATGGAGCACGGAAAAGCGGGAGAAGTTTTTAACGTTTGTTCCGGGGAGGTAACGAGCGTGCAGGTTATCCTGGAAACACTCCTTGAAATTTCAGGGGTTTCTATACGGATTGAAACCGATCCGAAGTTATTCCGCGAGGCGAAACCTGTGAGCGCCTTTGGAGATAATTCGTTTTTGAGGCAAAGAACCGGTTGGGGGCCGGAATTTGGTCTTGAGCAAACGTTGTGCGATCTCCTGGATCATTGGCGTGAAATTTTGTAAAACTATCTTTGGGGCAACTCATTAAAGAAAGTAATTTGTTTAATAATGTATTGTTGTGTGGAATTTTTCAAATGACTTGTGATACATTATGAAAAATGTGATTCAGGGTGTTAATTTCCCTATTAAAAGTTTGTCAAGCGTGATAGACTCCGCTTCATAAGTATTCCCCTGAGGTAAAAAACCCATCTACATTTCAAAATTACTTGAAATATTTCGTTTTTAGTTGACAAAAATGAAATGAAGTCAGTAAGATGAGCGTTTTTGCGTTTATTGAGCTGGCATAGCTCAGTTGGTAGAGCAGCTGATTTGTAATCAGCAGGTCGGGGGTTCGATTCCTCTTGCCAGCTCCATCTGATGGTGTGCGCTGGAATTTATTTTATGGGTTCTGGCGGTTCGCGGGCGAAAGTTTTTAGGGGTAGGGTTGTCTTATTTGTTGGTTTTATGGGAATCGTAATTCTCATTAGTCTGGGGAGGTTCCCGAGCGGCCAAAGGGAACAGACTGTAAATCTGTCGGCTTCGCCTTCGGAGGTTCGAATCCTCCCCTCCCCATTTCTGATTTCTGGGAGAGTAAGTAAGCGGGAATAGCTCAGTTGGCTAGAGCGTCAGCCTTCCAAGCTGAGGGTCGCCGGTTCGAGTCCGGTTTCCCGCTCCACCTTAATTTGTGGGGGCGGCTAAGGAGTAGAGATCTTGCCCACGTAGCTCAGGGGTGGAGCACTTCCTTGGTAAGGAAGAGGCCATCGGTTCAAATCCGATCGTGGGCTTTTTTATTTTTTAAGAATTTTCGTGTTATGGTATAGCTCTGGAAGCTATTTTTTGCCCTCGTTTTCCATTGAAAGTTAGGCGGTTATGAGAGATATAATTCATTTGGCATGTGGAGATTGTAAGCGGAAGAATTATTCCACAACCAAAAATAAGAAAAAAACAACGGGTCGTTTGGAATTTAATAAATTTTGTCGGTTTTGCCGAAAGCATACCCCGCACAAGGAAACCAAATAGCGGACGTTGTTGTGAGGAGTCTTGGGCGCTGTTGTCGAACATAGGTCCTGTCAGAATATTGCCAGGGAATTCATACTAGGCCAGTAGCTCGAACGGCTAGAGCACCGGACTCCAAATCTGGGGGTTGTGGGTTCGAATCCCTCCTGGCCTGTTAATAAATTTTGGGGTTGTCGTTGAAATGATATCTAGGGCTGCAAAATTTTTAACGGAAGTCAGGGTTGAGGTGAAAAAGGTCACCTGGCCTTCGAGGAAGGAGGCTATTGGTGGGACGACGGTCGTGGTGATCGTTGTGTTTCTGGTCTCTGTGTTTTTAGGAATTGTGGACGCTTTGTTGTCCAAGATGGTTCAGGGACTCATTAATCTTTAATCTGCTGGGTAATTTATATTGTCAAAACAATGGTATGTGATTCACACCTATTCCGGCTACGAGCGAAAAGTTAAGGTGAGTCTGGAGGAGCAGTTTGATCATTCCGAATTTGGGGATATGTTTGGAGAGATCATTATCCCGACAGAAGAAGTGGTTGAGATGTCTCAGGGGAAGAAGAAAATATCTTCCAGGAAGTTTTTCCCTGGTTATGTGCTGATCAATGTCGAGATGGCTCAGGAGATCTGGTACATGATTAAAAATACCGCAAAAGTCACTGGTTTTTTGGGGGGTGGCGCGTCTCCGGTGCCGTTGTCTGAAAGTGAAATCAAAACGATCATGGATCAGGTTAACGGAGAGTCTGCTCGTCCCAAGCCCAAATTTTCCTTCGATAAGGGAGAGGGTGTGCGGGTAATTGATGGGCCGTTCCTTAATTTCAACGGTGTGGTGGATGATGTGAACCTCGACAAGGGTAAGGTCAGGGTTATGGTTTCCATATTTGGCAGGGCGACCCCTGTTGAATTGGAATTTTCGCAGATAGAAAAAGTTTAAGGTTTTAACGGAAGATTTTTCTATTTTCTAAAGATGGAAGGATGGCGAAGACGTGGCGACTAAAGAAGTAAAAGGGCTGATTAAATTGCAGATTCCTGCGGCGCAGGCGACACCTTCGCCTCCAATTGGGCCGGCGTTGGGTCAGCATGGCGTCAACATCATGGAATTCTGTAAGGCGTTTAACGCCAAGACTCAGGGTCAAGAGGGGATGATAATTCCTGTTGTTATAGAGGTTTATAAAGACAGGAGTTTTAGTTTCATTACGAAATCTCCGCCGGCATCGGTTTTGTTAAAGAAGGCTGCGGGGATTGCAAAAGGTTCTTCTAATCCCAGTAAGGAGTTTGTGGGTCAGGTCACTCTTAAGCAGGTGGAGGAAATTGCCAAGATTAAAATGGAAGATCTTAACGCTCATGATATGGATGCGGCTGTGCGGATTGTTAAAGGTTCGGCTCATAGCATGGGATTAAAAGTTGAAGGTTAACAAGCGTTCAAGGTGAGAGCTCATGGCGAAGCAGGGAAAAAAATTTAAGGAAGCAGTAAAGCAGTTAGACCGCTTGAAAAAATATGAGTTGGTCGAGGCTTTAGGGTTGGTTAAAAATGCTAGTTTTGTGAAGTTTAACGAATCCGTGGATGTGGCGGTCAATCTCGGGGTAGACCCGCGAAAGGCTGACCAGAATATTCGTGGCAGTGTAGTGCTTCCCAAGGGAACCGGAAAGAAATTCAGGGTTTTGGTTTTTGCTAAAGGCGAAAAGGAAGCAGAGGCCAGGGATGCAGGTGCAGAATTCGTTGGCGGTGAGGATATGGTGGAAAAAATCCTGGGAGGCTGGTTGGAATTCGACCGCGTTGTCTCCACTCCGGACATGATGGGTCAGGTGGGTAAGTTGGGGAAGGTTCTGGGTCCCCGTGGAATGATGCCGAATCCTAAAACCGGTACTGTGACGTTTGATGTAAAGAAGGCGATTGAGGAGATTCAGGCTGGAAAGGTTGATTTTCGTGTTGATAAGGGAGGCATCGTTCATGCTCCTCTGGGTAAAGTGGGTTTTTCTGTTGAGGATCTCGCTGAAAACTACCAGGCGCTCATGGCAACCCTTGTTAAGATGAAGCCTTCGTCCAGTAAGGGGCATTATGTGAAGGGTGTATCGGTGTCTGCGACTATGGGCGTCGGGGTCAAGGTGGCTTACGTTTCTTAGATTTGGTTTGTCGGGGAATGCGGTTTCTGGCTCCAGGGGTATTTAGGCGGAACTAAATTGATTGAAAGGTCGGTGTTGTGGCAAATCCAGCGAAGCAGGAAGCGGTAAAAGAATTAAATGAAGTGTTCCAGAAGGCGACGGCTGCTGTTCTGGCGGATTACCAGGGGATCGACGCTCCCAGTATTGCCGAATTGCGATCAACCATGCGTAGCCGTTCCGTCGAGTTTCGAGTCATAAAGAATACCTTGGCAAAACTTGCGGCGAAGAATACATCTTTCGAGGGGCTTGAAGCAAATTTTAAGGGCCCGGTTTCTCTATTTCTGAGTTTCGATGATCCTATCGCTCCTGCGAAAGTTCTGGCGGACTGTAGAAAAGCAAACGCAAAAAAAACACCGAGGGTGATTTGCGGTATGGTGGAAGGTAAGGTTATTTCCGCTGATGAAGTGAAGGCTCTGGCGGATCTGCCTTCGAGGGAGCAGTTGCTTTCGCAAATGCTCTCAGTGTTTCAAGGGCCCACCACCAATTTTGCAGGTGTATTTAGTAGCCTGTTGAGAAAGCTTGTTGGAACTTTGGATGCCGTTCGCGAGAAAAAGTCATCGAATTGAGTTATCGTTTAAAGATTTTCAGTGGGGAAATTCAGTGGTCTTTCCTTGCTGTGGATTAAAATATAATTAATTGCATTTGAAAAAATGATTGTTGAAAGGAGAACGTGATGGCCGTCACTAAAGAGGAAGTGGTTTCCTTTATTGATAGTATGAGCGTGTTGGAAATGTCAGTATTCGTGAAGGAATTGGAAGAAAAGTATGGAGTTACTGCCGCCGCCCCGATGATGGCAATGGCTGCTCCCGCAGGTGGTGCCGCTGAAGCTGCAGAGGAAAAAACGGAATTCGATGTCATTCTGACTGCTGCTGGAGATAAGAAGATTCAGGTGATTAAGGAAGTTCGGGCCATCACCAGCTTAGGGTTGAAGGATGCCAAGGATCTCGTGGAAGGTGCGCCTAAACCTCTTAAAGAAGGTGTTAAAAAAGAAGAGGCTGAGGAGATCAAGAAGAAAATCGAAGAAGCTGGCGGGACTGTTGAGATTAAATAAGGGAGGAATCGTTTGCCTCCAGTTACTGGGGGCTGCAATTCCGTTAAACTTCTCACTCTTGCAAAGGTAAGACAAAACATGCCAGAAAAGCGTTCCCAAAGAGAGATTGGAAACCTTAGGAAAAGACACAATTTTGCCCGTATTCATGTAATCGATGAAATTCCCAACCTGATTGAAATTCAAAAGAAGTCCTTTGAATCTTTTGTTCAATGGGATGTTGCCCCTGACAAGCGAGAAGTCAAAGGCCTGGAAGAGGTTTTTCAGGATGTATTTCCTATCGCCGACTTGAATATAAATGCCCGCCTCGAGTATGTGGGGTTGGAGATTGGGTTGTGGGAGTGCGGTTGCGGAGAGTTTAAAGAGCTCGGCGGCCCTGGGGTGGTATGTCAGAAATGTGGGCAGGAAGTTGCCTACAAAGAAAAGCATAAGCTCAGCGAATGTCGTCAGAAGGGTTTGACATATGCGGACCCCATAAAAATTATGGTCCGGCTGGTTTTGTATGACAGGGAAAGAATTGACGTCACTCCGAAAGTTCTGGAGGGTCTGCTTGGGAGATTTGTTGTTGAGGATGTTAGGATTACCGAAAAGGGTAAGGCCATTGTCCCTGCGCGCACGCTAATTACTGAAGAAGTTGTTCAGAAGCTGTTGGATCAAAAAATTCCGCAGATCACCGTAAACTCTATCCGGGAAGTCAAGGAGCAGAAGATTTTTCTGGGTGAGATGCCGATGATGGGGCCGACCGGAACCTTTTTGATCAACGGCGTGGAACGTGTAATTGTGAGTCAGATGCACCGATCCCCTGGGGCTTTTTTCTCGCATGACAAGGGGAAATCGCATATCAGCGGGAAGGTTCTCTTTTCCGCGCGCATCATTCCAGATCGAGGTTCCTGGGTCGATTTCGAGTTCGATATCAAGGACATCCTGCATGTGAAGATCGACAGGCGTCGTAAGCTTCCGGCGACCATATTGCTGCAAGCCTTTGGCATGGGCAATAAGGAAATCCTGGAGACATTTTACACGATTGAAAAGGTCAATATTTCCGCCAAGGATTCCAGGTTTACAATGAACTCAAAAAACCTGTTGATTGGTTTGAAAGTTCTGGAAGATATCATTGATCCCACGACCAATAACGTTATCCTGAAGGCCAATAAAAAGGTAACGCCGGCGGTTGCCAAGAAAATTTCCCGGTTAGCCAAATCAACCAAAGTCGAAGTTGATGAAGAAGGGCTGATCGGTCGCTTTCTGTTTGAGGAGATTGTTAATAAGGAAACCGGGGAGATTTTTGCCGATGTCAATCAGCCGATTACGGTCGCTGTCCTCGAATTTTTAAAAGAGAATAAGTTTACCGAGATTCAAATTCTGCGTATCGATGAAGATGATACCGATACGGCGCTTCGTGACACCCTGGCTGCGGGAAAGATCGATTCGCAGGAAGATGCCATTCGTGAAATCTACAAGCGGTTGCGTCCTGGTGATCCGCCAACACCAGAAATAGCCAAATCTCTTTTCGCTAATTTATTTTCCAATCCCAAGCGCTACAACCTCTCGGTTGTGGGCCGCATCAAGATGAACCAGAAATTCGGCCTGGATATCCCATTGGATAACCGGTTGTTGAATTTAGAGGATCTCAAGGCGGTCGTGAAATATATTCTCGACTTGAGAAATGGAATCGGCCAGATAGATGATATTGACCATTTGGGCAATCGTCGGGTTCGTGCCGTCGGTGAATCGCTGGAGAACCAGTTTCGCGTGGGTTTGGTTCGGATGGAGCGGGCCATCATTGAGCGGATGTCTATTCAGGACCTGGAAGTTTCCATGCCGCATGACCTGATCAATTCGAAGCCAGTCACGGCAGCGATCAAGGAATTTTACGGCAGCAGTCAGTTGTCGCAATTTATGGATCAAACGAATCCGTTGTCCGAGGTCACCCACAAGCGGCGTCTGAGTGCACTGGGGCCGGGAGGCTTGACCCGGGAGCGAGCCGGGTTTGAGGTTCGGGATGTTCATCCGACGCATTATGGACGTATCTGTCCGATTGAAACGCCGGAGGGGCCTAATATCGGTTTGATCGCTTCTCTCAGCACCTATGCCAGGGTCAACGAGTACGGATTCATTGAAACCCCATATCGAAAAGTTGAAAAAGGTTATGCCAAGAGCAAGATTGAATTTCACACCGCGTTGGTGGAAGATCAGTTTATCATCGCTCAGGCTAATGCCGAACTGGATGAAAATAAGAAGTTTGTTAATGAGATCATTTCGGCGCGTAAAGGTGGAGATTTTATTCTTTCGCCCAGTGACACTGTGGACTATATGGATGTGTCGCCCAAGCAGTTGATCAGTGTCGCCGCTTCACTCATTCCTTTTTTAGAGAACGACGATGCCAACCGCGCATTGATGGGTTCCAACATGCAGCGGCAGGCGGTGCCTTTGCTTCAGGCCGAGGCTCCTTTGGTGGGCACGGGAATGGAAGTGATGGTTGCGCACGACTCCGGCGCCGTGATTATTGCGGAAAATGATGGAGAAGTGATCAGTGCCGATGCGACCCGGATTGTGGTTCGCACGCAGAATAAGAAAAAGGGTTCTGTTAAAAACAAGCTCAGTCGCTTGGCCGACTCGAATGTGGATATCTATACCCTGAGTAAATATCAACGCTCAAATCAAAACACTTGTGTCAATCAAAAGCCGCTGGTCGTTACCGGTATGAAGGTTAAGGAAGGCGATGTTCTTGCCGACGGACCTTCAACGGATCGTGGCGAGTTGGCGCTGGGGCGAAATGCGCTGGTGGCATTCATGCCCTGGGATGGTTACAACTTTGAGGATGCGATCATTGTTGGCGAGCGATTGGTTCGGGAGGACATTTATACGTCCATTCATATTGAAGAGTTTGAAGTCGAAGCCCGGGACACCAAGCAGGGCAAAGAAGAAATCACCCGCGATATTTCCAACGTCGGTGAAGAGGCTCTCAAAAACCTGGACGACAGTGGCATCATCCGTGTTGGCGCCTCGGTCAAGGCAAACGATATCCTGGTTGGCAAGGTGACGCCAAAGGGCGAAACCCAACTCAGCCCGGAAGAGAAACTCCTCAAGGCTATTTTCGGTGAAAAGGCGGGGGATGTGCGCGACACCTCCCTGCGTGTGCCGCCGGGTGTTTCAGGGGTCGTAATAGATGTGAAAGTCTTTTCCCGTAAAGGCGTTGACAAGGATTCCCGGACGTTGTCCATTGAAGAAGAGGAAATCAGCCGCATTGAAAAAGATTTCAATGATGAAATTAGAATTGTCAGAAGCGAGACTGAAAAAGGGATCATCAATTTGCTATCTGGCAAGCCCGCCGCGAAAGCCTTTACCCTGGGCAGTCATAGTTTTAAAAAAGGCGATGTGATTTCTGAAGAGGTCTTGAAAGGATTCCGGCTTAAGGATCTGGTGAAAGTTTCCGCCAAAGATGTGGATGTGGACCAATTGAAGGCTATAGAAGGCACTTGTGGAGACCAGGTTCATATTCTTAAAACCATGATGGATGATAAAATTACCCGATTGAAAAAGGGTGATGATCTGGCGCCTGGAGTCATCAAGATGGTCAAGGTGTTCATGGCCATGAAGCGTAAATTGCAGGTCGGAGACAAGATGGCGGGGCGGCATGGAAACAAGGGTGTCGTGTCGAAAATCGTTCCCGAAGAAGATTTGCCCTATATGGCGGATGGCACGCCCATTGAGCTTATTTTGAATCCGCTCGGCGTTCCGTCGCGAATGAATGTGGGGCAGATTCTGGAAACAAACCTGGGTATGGCGGCGAAAGCAACAGGGAAGCACATGGCGACCCCGGTGTTTGATGGCGCCAAGGAAGAAGAAATCCGTGCCCTTCTTAAAGAGGGGGGTTGTTCCGAAACCGGAAAAGTGACCCTGTATGATGGGCGCTCAGGAAATCCCTTCCGCCAGGAAGTGATGGTGGGGTACATCTATATGCTCAAGCTTCACCACCTTGTGGATGATAAAATCCATGCGCGTTCTACAGGTCCGTACTCTCTTGTCACTCAGCAGCCCTTGGGAGGAAAGGCCCAGTTTGGCGGCCAGCGACTCGGGGAAATGGAGGTCTGGGCCCTGGAAGCCTACGGCGCGGCTTATACATTGCAGGAAATGTTGACGGTAAAATCCGACGATGTTGAAGGCCGTAAGCGCATGTATGAATCGATCGTAAAAGGTGACACCAATTTGAACCCCAGCTTGCCTGAATCGTTCAATGTTCTCGTCAAGGAGTTGCAGAGTCTGGCGATGGACGTGGAATTGATTGAATCCGAAAAATAAAGTTTCAAACCGAATCCAACCCGCAAGGGTAGAAAATTATATTTATAAATCCTCTTTAGGAGATAAACCTGGTGGATAGCTTTACATTATTTGAAAAGCCCAAAAATCCCATCATGTTTGACGCTATGCGCATTCGCCTGGCGTCACCCGAGAAAATTCGTTCCTGGTCGTATGGAGAAGTAAAGAAGCCCGAAACCATCAACTATCGGACATTCAAGCCTGAGAGGGATGGGCTGTTCTGCGCGAAAATATTTGGCCCGGTCAAGGACTGGGAATGCAACTGCGGCAAGTACAAGCGCATGAAGCACAAAGGCGTGGTTTGTGAAAAATGTGGCGTGGAAGTTATCCTGTCAAAAGTTCGCAGGGAGCGGATGGGCCATATTGAGCTTGCCAGCCCAGTGGCTCATATCTGGTACTTCAAAGGTCTGCCCAGCCGTTTGGGACACATTCTCGATATCAGCCTGAAAGATCTGGAAAGGATCATCTACTTCGAAAACTATGTGGTGATCGATCCCGGTGATTCGGATCTCAAAGAGGGGCAGTTGCTGACGGAGGAGGAGTATCGTGAAAATGAACTCGAATTTGCTGATACCTTTAAAGCCAGTATTGGGGCCGAAGGTGTTCTGGATCTATTGAAACAGATCAATTTGGAAGAATTGGCGGTCACCCTCAAAGAAGACATGCTGACCACCAAGTCGGTCATGAACAAGAGAAAATACGCCAAGCGGCTGAAGATCGTCGAGGCCTTCCGAAAATCGGGGAACAAGCCGGAATGGATGATTCTAAAGATCATCCCGGTAATTCCACCGGAATTGCGACCCCTGGTGCCATTGGATGGCGGCAGGTTTGCCACATCGGACCTGAACGATCTTTATCGAAGAGTTATTAACAGAAACAACCGGCTGAAAAGGCTGCAGGAGCTGAAAGCCCCGCAGATCATCATTCGCAACGAAAAGCGCATGTTGCAGGAGGCGGTGTCTGCACTGTTCGACAACGGCAGACGCGGCAGAACCCTGCGTGGCACCAATAAGCGCCCCTTGAAATCCTTGAGCGATATGTTGAAGGGAAAGCAAGGTCGGTTCCGCCAGAATCTTCTCGGAAAACGAGTGGATTACTCAGGCCGGTCTGTTATCGTCGTGGGGCCGGAATTAAAATTTCATCAATGCGGTTTGCCTAAAAAAATGGCGCTGGAGCTGTTCAAGCCTTTTATTTTTAATCGGCTTGAGCAAAAGGGTTATGCCGCCACGATAAAAACAGCAAAAAAGATGGTCGAGCAGGAGCGTTCCGAAGTGTGGGAAGTTCTTGAGGAGGTAGTGCAGGATCATCCGATCCTTCTGAACCGCGCGCCCACGTTGCATCGTCTGGGAATACAGGCGTTCATGCCCATTCTCATAGAAGGCAAGGCGATACAGCTTCATCCTCTGGTTTGTACCGCTTTCAACGCCGATTTTGATGGCGATCAAATGGCAGTTCATGTCCCTTTGTCCATGGAGGCGAGGGTCGAATGTAAATTGCTGCTGATGTCGTCCAACAATATTTTGTCTCCGTCGAATGGTCGGCCCATTGCTGTGCCCTCTCAGGACATTGTTTTGGGATGTTATTACATGACCAAGATTCGTGGCGGAATGAAGGGAGAGGGAAAAGTCTTCTCGTCACCTAAAGAAGTGATTACCGCCTACGATCACGATGCGCTCGATCTTCAAGCCCGTATTCTGGTAAGAATTGACAAGGAACTGGTCCAGACCACGACTGGCCGTGTCATTATGGGAGAAATATTACCTAAGGGAATGCCGTTTTCTGTAGTGAACCGGCTGTTGGACAAGAAATCTCTTTCCGACCTGATTTCCCAGACCTTTCTGCGTATGGGCCGTGAAAAAACCGTGATCCTGCTTGATGGTGTTAAATCTCTGGGCTTTAAATACGCGACCGAGGCGGGTCTGACCATTTCGATGGACCAAATGCGCATCCCGCAGGCAAAAAACAAACTGGTCAGTCAGACCAATGAAGAGGTTCTCAAGGTATACAATCAATATCGCGACGGACTCATCACCAATGGTGAGCGCTACAATAAAGTTATCGATATCTGGGCGCATGTGACCGAAAAAGTATCTGAAGAAATGTTTCGGGAGCTGGAGGAAGAGGATGAAAAAATCGGATCCGGTGAAATGGATAAGAATTTCAACTCCATCTTTATCATGGCGGATTCGGGCGCCAGGGGAAGCGCACAACAGCTTCGTCAATTGGCGGGAATGCGCGGCCTGATGGCCAAGCCGTCTGGCGAAATCATTGAAACCCCTATTACAGCAAATTTCCGTGAAGGCTTGTCGGTGATCCAGTATTTTATTTCGACGCATGGAGCGCGAAAGGGACTGGCCGATACGGCGCTGAAAACCGCGAACTCAGGCTATTTGACCCGGCGTCTGGTGGATGTTGCCCAGGATATTATTATTCAGGAAGATGATTGCGGAACCATGAAAGGGGCGCTTGTGTCCTCCCTCGTAGAGGCGGGTGAGATCATCCAGCCCCTTAATGAGAGAATCCTTGGGCGTACGACTCTGGAAGATGTTATCGATCCTTTCACCAATGAAGTGCTGATGAGCGCAAATGAACTGCTCGATGAAGCCAAGGTAGAGGCCATTGATAATGCTGGCATTGAAAGCGTTTGGATCCGCTCTTGTCTCACCTGCGAATCAACACACGGAATCTGCATTAAATGTTACGGCCGCAATATGGCGACACTGGACTGGGCGGAAGTGGGAGAGCCTGTAGGTGTTATCGCCGCGCAATCCATCGGCGAACCGGGAACTCAGCTCACCATGCGAACGTTCCATATCGGTGGAACTGCGAGCCGCGTGGTGGAGCAAACCACCCTGAGCGCCAAGAGGAGCGGGGTGGCCAGGTACAAGGGACTGCGCACCATCAAGAACAACCGGGGCGATATCATTGTTATGAATCGGAATGGGCACCTGATCATTCAGGATGAGAATGGTCGGGAAAAAGAAAAATATTCCGTGGTTTATGGAGCCAAGTTAAAAGTCATAGACGGCCAAGAAGTGCAGAAAAGTCAAACCCTGGTGGAATGGGATCCATACACCAATTCCATTCTAACGGAAGTAGATGGCACGATCGCCTTTGGAGATATCATAGAAGGCCTGACCATGAAAGAGGATTTCGATGAGATTACCGGTTTGTCCACCAAGGTCATCGTAAGCCACAGGGATGAAAAGAAACAACCGCGAATCTCAATCAAGGACGCGCAAGGTGAAACCGTCCGCAGGTACCTTCTTCCAGCAGGGGCGAACGTCCATGTTCACGAAGGGGATACGGTCAATGCCGGCGATGTTATCGTCAAGATACCTCGGGAATCGGCTAAGACAAAGGATATTACTGGCGGGCTTCCTCGGGTAGCCGAGTTGTTTGAGGCCAGAAAGCCGCATGAGCAGGCCACGATCTCGGAAATTTCGGGAAAGGTAAAGTTTGGTGGTTTTGTCAAGGGAATGAGGAAAGTCATTATCGTGAGCGAATCCGGTGAGGAATGCGAGTACCTGATTCCCCGTGGAAAGCACATCAATGTCCATGAGGACGACGAAGTGGTTGCAGGTGAAGCCCTGATGGATGGAGCCTCTAACCCGCATGACATTCTGAGGGTATTGGGAGAAAAGGAACTGCAGAATTACCTCGTTAACGAAGTTCAGGAGGTTTATCGATTGCAGGGTGTTGCCATCAACGACAAGCATATTGAAGTTATCGTCCGCCAGATGCTCAGGCATCTTGTTGTCGAGGATCCTGGTGAAACGGATTTCCTGGTGGGCGAGCAGGTGACCAAAAAAATATTCAATAAAGCAAACCAGGAAGCAATCAAGAATAAGAAGAAACCCGCTAAAGGCGTGGCGGTTCTCCTGGGGATCACAAAATCCTCTTTGAGTACCGAAAGTTTTATATCGGCGGCTTCCTTCCAGGAAACGACCCGGGTATTGACAGAGGTCAGTGTCAGCGGCAAGCGGGACAACCTGCAAGGGCTGAAAGAAAATGTCATTATGGGACGCCTGATTCCAGCGGGTACGGGATGCGCAGCCTATATGGGAATCCGCATTGAAGAACCGGAAATTGAAGAAGCCGAAAAGAAAATTGAAGAGATTCCTTTGGAAGTGGAATAAACATTATAATATGAGCGTATTTTGCTTGACTCGTCGAGAAATAATGATAGAATCATCCACTTTCACGCCTCGAACAATCGAATAATAACCATTTGATTTTATTGCGGCATCTGGCGCCTGCTTCAGGCGATCCGGTGTTCCTGTGGTTATTTTTAAGGAGAGTAACCTTTGCCTACAATCAATCAACTAGTCCGGTCGGGCCGAAAGACGCCGATCAAGAAAACCGCGAGCCCGGCCTTGAAGTCATGTCCTCAGAAGAGAGGCGTGTGTGTGAGGGTTTATACCTCCACTCCCAAAAAGCCAAATTCAGCATTGCGGAAGGTTGCTCGAGTTCGCTTGACGAATGGTATGGAAGTGACTACTTATATCCCCGGTGTGGGGCATAATTTGCAGGAGCATTCCATAGTTGTGATTCGGGGAGGTCGTGTGAAAGATCTTCCCGGGGTCCGTTATCATGTTGTGAGGGGATTGCTCGACACCTTGGGTGTGGAGAGTCGGAAGCAGAGTCGATCCAAGTACGGAACTAAAAGGCCGAAAGCCTCTTAAATATAATTTGTAAGTTAATTTAACCGAATCGGAAGTCATGGCAAGAAGACGAGAAGCTCAAAAAAGAAAAGTTTCCCCGGATCCTAAGTACAACGATATCCTTGTCGGGCGGTTTATTAATAGCCTTCTTAAGGCGGGGAAGAAAAGTCTGGCTGAGAGAATTTTCTACACCGCGTTGACTGCTGTTGAGGAGAAGATTAAGGAAGATCCTGTTATGGTCTTTCGCAAGGCTATAAACAATGCCTCTCCTATGCTGGAGGTTCGGTCTAGGCGAGTGGGTGGCGCTACCTACCAGGTTCCCGTAGAGGTGAATGAGAGTCGGCGAATTGCTCTAAGTATTCGTTGGATGATTCAGAATGCGAGATCACGGGCTGGAAAGACCATGTCGGAAAAGCTGACAGGGGAAATTGTGGACGCGTACAATAATGCCGGTGGCGCGATAAAGAAGCGGGAAGAAGTTCATCGCATGGCGGAAGCTAATAAGGCGTTTGCCCACTATCGTTGGTAATTCTAATAAATATCCTGGAAGAATCGTAAAAAGCATGTCTAAGAATCTGCGAGTTGACAAGAGGCGTAATATAGGGATCATTGCCCATATAGACGCGGGGAAGACCACGACGACGGAGCGTATCCTGTATTACACCGGTCGGAGTCATAAGATCGGCGAAGTGCACGAGGGAACTGCAACCATGGACTGGATGGAGCAGGAGCAGGAGCGTGGCATCACTATCACTTCTGCGGCTACGACATGTTTCTGGGCGGATCATCAGATCAATATCATCGACACGCCGGGTCATGTAGATTTTACAGCAGAGGTTGAGCGTTCATTGCGTGTTCTCGATGGCGCGATTGGTGTTTTTTGTGCTGTCGGTGGGGTGGAGCCGCAGTCCGAGACTGTCTGGCGTCAGGCTTCCAAGTATGGAGTTCCGCGAATTGGCTTTGTGAATAAGATGGATCGCGCGGGAGCGAATTTTCTTGGCTGTGTTGGTCAGATAAGAGAAAGGCTGAATGCGAACCCTGTTCCTATACAATTGCCTCTGGGTCGTGAAGATAGTTATCTTGGTATTATCGATCTGGTGAAGATGAACGCCAATGTGTATAGCGACAAAAAAGATAAGGGTGAGATTTACGAAGAAGTTGATATTCCTGAAGAGTTTATGGAAGAGGCTTTGGAATATAGGGAATTGATGATAGAGGCGATCTCCGATGTTGATGAGAAGATTATGGAGAAGTTTCTTGCCGAGGAGGAAGTTTCCGCTGAGGAAATTTACGCGGCTTTGCGTAAGGGCACGCTTGAGTTAAAGTTCACTCCTATATTGTGTGGTTCGGCTTTTAAGAATAAGGGTGTGCAACAACTTCTTGATGCTGTTGTTGCTTATCTTCCTTCTCCAATAGAGGTTCCGCCGATCAAAGCGATTGATCCTGATACTTTGAAAGAGGTGGTGCGGGAGCCGGATTCCAGTGAGCCTCTTTCGGCTCTTGCATTTAAGATCATGACGGATCCTTTTGTTGGGCAGTTGGCGTTTGTTCGTGTGTATTCCGGGGAAATGAAAAGCGGTTCCTATGTCTATAACGCCACGAAAAATCAGCGGGAGCGTGTGGGTCGTCTGCTTAGAATGCATGCCAATAAGAGGGAAGAGGTTCAGTTTGTGAAAGCGGGGGATATTGCCGCGGCGGTAGGTTTGAAGAAGACGTTTACCGGGGATACCCTTTGTGATCAGGATAAGCCGGTCATTCTGGAGTCAATTATCTTTCCGGAGCCTGTTATCTCAGTGGCAATCGAGCCTAAAACAAAGGCCGAGCAGGATAAGCTTTCCGATTGTCTTATCAAACTTCTGCAGGAAGATCCGACCTTTAAGGTCAAGGTGGATAAGGAAACCAATCAGACCATCATGTCGGGCATGGGTGAGTTGCACCTTGAGATTCTGGTTGACAGGATGCGCCGCGAGTTTTCTCTGGATGTGAATGTTTCCAAGCCTCAGGTCGCCTATAAAGAAACCATCACTAAATCCGTAGAGCATGAATTTAAGTATATTAAGCAAACCGGAGGCCGTGGCCAGTATGGGCACGTTGAGATTCGAGTCGAGCCTAGAGAGTCCGGGACCGGATTTGAGTTCGTTAATAAGATAGTTGGTGGAGCCATCCCTAAGGAGTTTATCCCGGCGATTCAGAAAGGTGTTGAAGAAGCTATGGGACGAGGAATCCTTTGCGGATATAACGTTGTGGATGTGGGAGTGGTTCTGCTCGACGGTTCTTATCATGATGTGGATTCGTCGGAAATGGCATTTAAGATTTGTGCGTCCATTGCTTTTCGCGATGCGTGTAAGAGGGCCGCTCCGGTTTTGCTGGAGCCGATCATGGAAGTGGAAGTTGTGACTCCCGAGGACTTTATGGGAGAGGTTATTGGAAACTTGAGTTCCAAGCGAGCGAAGATAAAAGATCTTAGTGACAGGGCGGGCGCCAAGGTTGTGAAGGCGGACGTGCCGCTTTCTGGAATGTTTGGATATTCGACCGATTTGCGGTCGGCAACGCAGGGTCGAGCCAGTTATACCATGGAATTTACCAAATACGAATCCGTCCCCTCGGCGATAGCGGAAGAATTGATTGCCAAGGCGACAGGAAAAGAAAAATCAACGGTCTAGCTAATTACCTTATAAAATAACATAATTTTGGAGTAGATCAGCATGGCAAAAGAAAAATTTGTCCGAGATAAGCCTCACATAAATGTTGGAACCATCGGTCACGTAGATCATGGTAAGACAACTTTGACGGCAGCGATTACAGAAGTATTGGCGACCAAAGGTTTGGCGACAAAAATTGCCTTTGATCAAATCGACAAGGCTCCTGAGGAAAAAGAACGCGGTATCACGATCGCCATCGCCCATGTTGAGTACAATACGGTGAACCGGCATTATGCTCACGTAGATTGTCCTGGGCATGCGGATTACGTGAAAAACATGATTACCGGTGCGGCGCAAATGGATGGAGCTATCCTGGTTTTGAATGCATCGGACGGTCCAATGCCACAAACGCGTGAGCACATTCTGCTGGCGCGTCAGGTCGGTGTTCCCAAGATTCTCGTGTTCATGAACAAGTGCGATATGGTGGATGATCCTGAATTGCTGGATCTGGTTGAAATGGAAGTCAGGGAATTGCTTGATAAATATGAGTTCCCTGGAGATGAAGTTCCGGTGATACGCGGCAGTGCCCTGCATGCTTTGCAGAATCCGACCGATGAAGGAAAAGCCAAATGTATCTGGGATTTGATGGAAGCTTTGGATACTTACTTCCCTGTTCCTGAGCGCCCGGTCGATAAGCCTTTCTTGATGCCTATCGAGGATATTTTTAGTATCTCGGGTCGTGGGACGGTTGCTACGGGTCGTATCGAGACTGGAATTCTGAAGGTTGGTGATGAGGTGGAGATTGTAGGATTTCGCCCTACAACCAAAACCACGGCGACTGGCGTTGAAATGTTCCGCAAGTTGCTCGATGAAGGTCGCGCGGGAGAGAATGTTGGTATTCTGCTCAGGGGAACCAAGCGGGATGATATTGAGCGCGGGCAGGTTCTGGCAAAGCCCGGAACAATCACTCCGCATACAAAATTCAGCGCTGAAGTTTATATTTTGACAAAGGATGAAGGCGGGCGGCACACACCATTTTTCAACGGCTATCGCCCTCAGTTTTATTTTCGGACCACGGACGTAACCGGTGTCTCGACCCTGCCTACAGGGGTGGAGATGGTAATGCCCGGCGATAATGTAACTTTAGAAATTCAATTGATCACGCCGGTAGCGATGGCGGAAGGGCTTCGATTCGCTATTCGCGAAGGCGGCCGTACCGTTGGGGCTGGGGTCGTTAACAAGATACTGGAATAATGAACGATCAAAAAATAAAGATAAAGCTCAAGGCGTATGACCATAAGCTGCTGGATTGGTCGGTAAGTGAAATCGTGGAAACCACAAAGCGCACAGGTGCCAAGGTGGTGGGGCCGATTCCTTTGCCAACGGTAAGAAATAAATGGACTGTTTTGCGGTCCCCGCATGTTGATAAAAAGTCTCGTGAACAATTCGAGATTCGGACGCACAAGCGGATCTTAGAAATTCTGGAGCCAACACCGCAAACGGTGGATGCTTTGATGAAACTTGATTTGTCCGGCGGAGTGGACATCGAAATCAAGCTTTAATCCCAGGCGGCATATCCAGGAAGGTATTGAGGAATTATGAAAGGCATATTCGGTAAAAAAGTGGGGATGACGCAAATCTTCTCTGAGACAGGGGACTGTGTCCCGGTGACGGTGATTCAGGTGGACAAGTGTGTTCCTGTTCTTAAGAAAACCGTTGCGAAAGATGGCTATGAGGCTGTTCTAGTGGCTTATGGTGAAAGAAAATCAAAGCATACCAACAAGCCCTTGCAAGGGTTTTATGACAAAATCAAATTCCCCCCAGCGAAATTTCTTGCGGAATTTAGAGGGCAAGTTCTTGAAGACGCGGATATCGGCAAACCGTTGAACGTTGATATGTTCAACGAGGGCGACTTGGTTAATGTCATCGGGACGTCCAAGGGACGTGGATTTGCCGGAGTCTTGAAGCGCCACGGGTTTGGAGGGGCACCTGCCTCTCATGGTCATGCGGAAATATTTCGCGGCGGTGGATCCATAGGTATGCACACCTATCCGGGTCGCGTTTTAAAAGGTAAAAAAATGCCAGGCCGTATGGGTGGCGAGTCCATCCAGGTCCAAAACCTTAAGGTTGTTCGGGTGGACAGTGAGAATAATGTTCTTTTGGTGCGAGGCGCGGTACCGGGAGCAAACGGTCGTATTGTGAGAATTTTTAAATCCGAAAGAGTGTAAAGAATGCCGGAACTGGAATTATTGGACGTAAATAAAAAAAAGGTAGGAACTGTTAGCGCGTCCCCCGCAGTGTTTGATGTTGAAGTCAAGGAGCACTTGGTTCAGCAGTACGTGGTGTATCAGCTCGCCGCCCGCAGAAGCGGATCGGCTGCCACCAAGCGCAACAAGGGGGAGTTGCATGGCAGCGGCAAGAAGCCTTGGAAGCAAAAGGGGACGGGCCGTGCTCGCGCGGGAAATTCCAGGTCTCCTATTTGGCGAGGCGGAATGACGGTTTTTGGTCCCACACCAAGGGATTATAGCTTCAAGATGTCAAAGAAGACGAAGCAACTTGCCCTCAAGTCAATTCTTACCGACGGGGTTAAATCTGATAAATTCCATGTGGTTGACAAGCTCAGCATTGATAATCCTAAAACCAGTGAAGTTGTGCAGCTATTGAAGAGTCTTGGTTCTCCCAGGAAAACTTTGTTTTTACTTTCCGAAAGGAACCATAACTTGGAATTGGGGGTTCGCAATTTGCAGGGTGTGGATGTTCTCTTGGTAGATGGGCTTAACGTTTACGATCTGGCGGTGCATGATAAAATATTCTGTACCCCGCAGGCGTTGAAAAAAATTGAGGAGCGGTTGGCCTGATGGATAAATATCGTGTTCTAGTAAAACCCATGATCACAGAAAAAAGCACACTTTTGCAGGAGGATGGCAATTGGCTGGTGTTTCGTGTGAATCCTGATGCAAACAAAATTCAAATCAAAAATGCCGTTGAAAAGATTTTTAGTGTCACCGTGCTTCAGGTCAACACGGTAAACGTGCGAGGTAAAAGTCGGCGTTTCGGGAAAACGGTCGGTGTATCTAAGAATTGGAAAAAGGCAATGCTTCGCTTGAAAGACGGCGATAAAATAGAAATGTTTGAGGGAGTCTGATTGGTATGCCCATCAGGAAATTAAATCCAAGGTCTGCCGGAGTTAGGTTTCTAACTTATTCCGGTTTTGACGAAATCACTAAATCCACTCCGGAGAAAAGCCTTCTGGTTTCAATTGCCCGAAAGGGTGGGCGAAATAACCACGGCAGGATTACAGCCAAGCGCCGAGGTGGAGGGCACCGTAAGCAGTATCGTCTGATTGACTTCAAGAGGAATAAGGATAATATCGAAGCCCGCGTTGCTGGAATCGAATATGATCCCAATCGGTCCGCAAATATTGCACTTTTATTTTACAAAGATGGTGAAAAGAGGTATATTCTATCTCCTTCCAAACTCGTTGTCGGAGACATGGTATCCTCGGGAAAAGATGTTGAGATCAAGGTTGGTAATTGCCTCCCTCTCGAGAATATCCCCGATGGAACTCTTGTTCACAATGTTGAGATGCGCCCTGGAAAAGGTGGCCAATTGGCCCGTACTGCTGGTAACTCAACGCAGTTAATGGCCAAGGATGGTCAGTATGCCACCTTGAAGCTTTCATCCGGAGAAGTTCGTAGGGTTGAAAAGAAATGCCGTGCCACTATCGGGATAGTAGGGAATGCCGACTTTGAAAATATTTCCATGGGCAAAGCCGGCAGGACTCGATGGTTGGGACGTCGGCCCAGGGTTCGAGCGGTAGCGATGAATCCGGTGGATCATCCAATGGGTGGTGGAGAAGGAAGGTCCTCTGGCGGGCGTCATCCTTGTAGTCCCTGGGGGCAGCTTGCCAAGGGGTTGAAGACAAGAAAGAAAAAGAAAGATTCAAGCAAGTATATTGTGTCTAAACGGAAAAAGAAATAATAAGCCGCTAGGCTAGATCAGGAAAAATATGGCACGTTCATTAAAAAAAGGCGCTTTTGTAGATGATCATCTACAAAAGAAAATAGACGAAATGAATCGGTTGAACGAGAGAAAGATCATGAAGACCTGGTCTCGCCGTTCCACTGTGACACCCGACTTTGTCGGTCATACAATGGCCGTGCATAACGGGAAAAAATTCATTCCGGTTTTTGTATCTGAAAACATGGTGGGACACAAGCTAGGGGAATTTTCGCCAACGAGAACATTTAAGTCTCATGGCGGGAAGACCAAAAAAGCAGCCCCTAAATAAATAGACAGGAATAACAGGTTATTATGGAAGTTAAAGCTATCCTTAGACACACTAGAACTACCCCTCAGAAGGCTCGGTTGGTTGCAAATATGATTCGCGGTAAGAATGTTAATGACGCGATGAATACCCTGGTCTTTTTGCGCAAACGTGTGGCCTTGCAGTTTCAGAAACTGCTGAAATCGGCCATTGCTAATGCTGAGGAGAATCATAAGGTGGTGGATGTGGATGATTTGGTTGTAAAGAGGATAACTGTTGACGAAGGTGTTACCTGGAAACGCAACATGCCTCGCGCACGTGGAATGGCGACTGTGATTCGTAAGAGAACAAGTCATATCACCATGATATTAGACGAAAAACTGGTTTCGGAGGAATAAAGTGGGTCAAAAAGTTCACCCCTATGGTTTTCGCCTGGGCTACAACAAGACGTGGATTTCAAACTGGTACGCTCGTAAGGATTACGCAGATTTTCTGATCGATGATATAAAGATCAGGAAATTTATCAATGATACCCTGGGGCATGCGGGGATATCTAAAGTGGAGATCGAGCGTTCTGCCAACCGTGTGCGAGTCAATATTCATACGGCTCGACCAGGTATCATCATCGGCAAAAAAGGTACGGAAGTCGATCGTCTGAAAGAAGAGTTGCAAAAGTTGATGAATGGCAAGCAGGTCAGCCTCAATATCAAGGAGGTCCGCAGGGCGGAACTTGATGCGGCCCTCATCGCCCAGAATATTGCATTGCAGTTAATGAAAAGGATCGCATTTCGAAGGGCTATGAAGAAAAGTGTTGTATCGGCCCTTCGGTTTGGAGCTAAGGGGATCAAGATTCGAGTTTCGGGTCGACTGGGAGGAGCTGAAATTGCGCGAAGTGAGTGGTATCGGCAGGGACGAGTTCCCTTGCACACCCTGCGAGCTGATATTGATTATGGCACAGCTTCTTCAAAAACCACTTATGGGATCATTGGAGTCAAGGTGTGGGTCTATCGCGGCGACATTCTTCCTGAAAAAGGTGTTGTTATTACTGAATTTGCCAAGAAAAAAGGCGAGCGAGAACAGAGTTAATTTGAGAATGTGTTGGCGTATTGAGCATTCTTTTGAATAAATAAACTAGTTGTAGTTTTAATTTGGAGGGCTGGCATCATGTTGATGCCCAAAAAAGTTAAGTATCGGAAGCGGCATAAGGGCCGAATGCGTGGTACTGCGTATCGTGGTGGTACGATCAGTTTCGGTTCTTTTGGTTTGCAGGCGTCCGAATGTGGCCGGATCACTGACCGGCAAATCGAGGCAGCTCGAATTGCCATGACTCGTTATATCAAGCGTGGTGGTAAGATCTGGCTCAGGATATTTCCTGATAAGCCAGTTTCGAAGAAGCCTGCTGAGACAAGAATGGGTAAGGGAAAGGGAAATCCTGAATACTGGGTGGCCGTGATAAAACCAGGCCGGATTCTGTATGAAATGGAAGGAGTTTCCGAAGTGGTTGCGAAGGAAGCGTTTCGGCTTGCCGCTCATAAGTTGCCTTTGGCAACGCGATTTATTACAAACTGATGTTGAAAAATTTAGTTAATTTCCAGGAAGAAATATGAAAACGGCGGATGTCAGAGATCTCTCCGAAAAGGAGAGGCAGGAAAAAGTAGATGATTTGCAGCAGGAGTTTTTTAATCTGAAGTTCCAATTGGCGACAGGAAAGATTGAAAATCCCAGCCGGTTGCGCCTCATTCGCCGGGATATTGCCCGTATCAAAACCATCCAGAATCAAGCACGGAATATTGCCTGTAAAGAGGAAGAAGTTAAGTCCTGAGGGCGGATGGTTTGAGCGTGGATAGAAGATTATTATTAAGGAGATTCTTTTGAATATCGAAGCAAGAAAAAAGACATTAACGGGAACGGTTGTCAGTAACAAGATGCAAAAGACCGTTGTGATCAAAGTCGCGCGCCGCTTTACGGACCCGACTTTTAAGAAAGTCGTGAATACGACAAAGAAATATAAAGTTCACGATGAGAAAAATGAGTGCGAGCCAGGCGATCTTATCACTGTTTGTGAAACCCGCCCTTTGAGCAAAGACAAGCGCTGGCGTCTTATTGAAATCGTTAAACGGGCCGCAGTTGCAGAGCAAGGACGAGCGAAATGATACAGTTGAGAACCGTTTTAGATGTTGCTGACAATTCAGGAGCCCGAGTGGTTCAGTGTATTAAGGTGTTAGGCGGGTCTCGTCGGCGTTATGCCAGAGTCGGGGACATCATTGTCGTTGCGGTGCGCGAGGTAGAGCCTAACGGTGCGATTAAAAAGGGCGAGGTCAAGAAAGCCGTTGTCGTGCGAACCAGAAAAGAAATCCGCCGTCCCAATGGTAGTTATATTAAATTTGACGGTAATGCGGCAGTCTTGATCAATGAAAACAAAGAGCCTGTCGGCACCCGTATATTTGGTCCTGTTGCCAGGGAGTTGCGGGCCAAGAGATTTATGAAAATTCTTTCCCTGGCGCCAGAGGTTTTATGATACAAGCTGCTCCCAAGAAGATGAAGTTAAAGAAAGATGATATTGTTCAGGTGATATCCGGGCGCGAGAAGGGAAAGAAAGGCAAAATACTTTCTCTGATTCCTGCGGAAAACAGATTGCTCGTAGAAAAACTGAACATGTATAAGCGCCATTTGAAGGGTGATGGTAAATCCCAGCAGAGCGGTATTGTTGAGCGCGAAGGAAAAATGAATATTTCCAATGTGCTTCTGTTTTGCGATAAATGTGGCAAAGGAGTTCGCATCAAACGGAAAAAGCTTGAAGATGGAAAGCGTGTTCGCGTTTGTGTTAAGTGTAACGACGTGATGGACAAGGTCTGATATGGCAAATTTTGAAAGTAATTTTAAAGAGAAACACCGGGCTCAAATTCAAAAAGACCTCGGGTTGGGAAATGTAATGCTGGTTCCCCGGTTAGAGAAAATCGTAATTAATATGGGGCTAGGGGAAGCGTTGCAAAACGCAAAGTTGATCGAAGCAGGTGTGGAGCAATTGAGATTGATTACCGGTCAAAAACCTGTTGTCACAAAGGCTAAAAAGGCGATATCTAATTTCAAATTGCGAGAGGGCGTGCCCATTGGAGTTATGGTCACCATGCGCGGTCATCGAATGTACGAATTCTTTGAAAGATTTGTGACCTTCTCATTGCCCAGGGTTCGTGACTTTAAAGGTTTGCCCCCAAAAGCATTTGACGGACGTGGGAACTACACGGTCGGTGTCAAAGAGCAATTGATTTTCCCGGAAATTGATTTCGATAAAATTGATCAAATTAAGGGGATGAATATCACCATTTGCACCACTGCCAAGAACGATGAAGAGGGAAGGTGTCTGCTGAAAAGCATGGGCTTTCCTTTAAGAAAATAATTATCATCCATTTGCGGATGTGCTAACCACGGTAGTTTAAATGGCAAAGAAATCACTGATTGCGAAATCAGAAAGAAAACCCAAGTTTGAAGTCAGAAATTATAATCGGTGCCGGGTATGTGGAAGGCCCCGGGCGTTTCTCAGGAAATTCGGCATGTGCCGCATTTGTTTCAGAGAGCGGGCGCTGCGCGGGGAGATCCCCGGTGTGACCAAAGCAAGTTGGTAATAGACAGTCAGTTTAAAATTAGGAGATTCATTAGAACATGTCCATGACAGATCCCATTGCAGACCTTTTCACACGCATTCGAAACGGTCTTATGGTCAGCCATACAAAGATTGATATTCCCAATTCCCGCATGAAAACCCGCATCGTCGAGATTTTGAAGGATGAAGGTTATATCAAGAACTTCAAGGTGTATGAAGATAATAAGCAGGGAATATTGCGGGTCTTTTTGAAATATCATAATGATGAACCTGTTATTCACGGTATTAAAAGAATCAGCAAGCCTGGTCGACGTCACTATGTTGGACGAGAGGAAGTTCCCAGAGTATTGAATGGTTTGGGAACAGCCATCGTGTCTACATCCTCCGGTGTACTCACCGGTCAGAAATGTAGAGAAAAAGGCATAGGCGGAGAAGTGCTGGGCTTCGTCTGGTAGATAACTAATTATGTCAAGAATCGGAAAACTACCAATTAAAATACCCTCTGGGGTGGACTGCAAATCCGAAGGTGATGTATTTCGGGTAAAGGGCCCCAAGGGACAAATGCAGCGAGCTTTGCACACTAACATGAAGCTTGAGTTGGAAGGGGAAGAGATACGAGTTATTCGTCCAAGCGACGGAAGACTGGACCGATCCCTTCACGGTTTGACCCGGACACTGGTCAGTAACATGGTCACCGGCGTCACCGATGGTTTTTCTAAACAGCTCAATATTGTTGGTGTTGGATACAAGGTGGAACTCAAAGGAAAAAACCTGCTTCTCAACCTTGGGTTTTCCCACTCAATTGATTACCCTGCCGTCGATGGGATCGAGTTCGAAGTGGATCCAAAAAAGAACACGATCATCGTGAAGGGCATTGACAAGGAAAAAGTCGGGCAGGCGGCGGCAGAAATAAGGAGTTTCCGGCCCCCAGAACCCTATAAAGGAAAAGGGGTTATGTACTCAACAGAACGGATTCAAAGAAAGGCTGGTAAAGCCGGCGCTGGGAGCAAAGGTAAATAACTTATGAAAACTTCAGAAAGACAACGCTTAAGAGAAGCTAGGAAAAGAAGGGTCAAAAAGAAAGTCCAGACCAATACTGAGAGACTTCGCCTGACCGTATTTAAGAGCTCGAAACATATTTATGCGCAAATCATAGATGATAAGGGGGGAAAAACCCTTGCGGCAGAGTCTTCATTATCTCCAATGTTTAAAGAGAAAATGAAAAATGGGGGCAATGTTGCGGCAGCGGCTTTGGTGGGTAATCTCCTCGGAGAGAAAGCCGTTAAACAGGGGATCAAGGAAATCTACTACGATCGCAACGGTTTTATTTATGCGGGCAGGGTGAAAGCCCTTGCCGACGGGGTCAGGGAAAAGGGCGTTAAATTCTAAAGATACCCAGTAAATAACTTGGATTATAATCCGGCCCGAAATATTTTAAGGGTGGTAGTTATAATAGCCAAAAAATATCAATTATTAGAAGTTCCCTTAAGCTGCGCCGTAGCGTGTACCTGAAAAGGAATGCTTGCGGTTGACCGGAGGTTGCATTGGCAGAACAACGCGAAAATAAACAGGAATATGTTGATAAGGTAGTAAAAATCAACCGAGTTGCGAAGGTGGTCAAAGGTGGACGTCGGTTTAGTTTCAGCGCCCTTGTTGTGGTTGGTAACCATGAAGGTGAGGTAGGTTGGGGGCTGGGGAAGGCCAACGAAGTTCCGGAAGCTATCCGCAAGGGTGTGGAAAAGGCAAAGAAAAATATTGTTAAGGTCAGTCTTGACGGATCAACCATTCCCCATGAAACTATCGGCCGTTTTGGAGCAGGTCGAGTGTTATTAAAGCCAGCATCCCGAGGAACCGGGATGATCGCTGGCGGCGCCGTTCGAGCGGTCTTGGAGGCTGTTGGTGTTCGCGATATTTTGACTAAATGTATTCGAACCAACAACCCGCATAATGTGGTTAAGGCTACCATTGAAGGCCTGATTTCCCTGCGAGATTCAAAAGACTTTGCACGGATGCGCGGGAAACCTGTTTCAGCTAAAGCAACAAAGTAAAACTTCCAATCAGACGATTGGAATTCAGCGAGAAAGATTGAGCCAAACCCATGATAACACTTTCAAATTTAAAAAGAGCGCCCGGGGTTCAGAAGAACCGGAAAAGAATTGGTCGTGGTCCCGGATCGGGAACTGGAAAGACCAGCGGTAAAGGCCAAAAGGGGCAAAAGTCCCGCTCCGGCGGCAACCCGCATCCTTGGTTTGAAGGGGGCCAGACGCCTCTGCACAGACGTTTACCGAAGCGAGGCTTCACTAATATATTTAGAAAAGAATATGAAATTGTCGACATTAGCAGGCTTTGCAAAGTAACCGGCGATCTTCCCATCACTCCAGAAATTATGAAAGAACACGGCCTCGTCAAAAGTTCAGCTGCCGTTAAGATTTTAGCAAATGGAGATGTATCCGGAGTGATCACAGTGCATGCGCATAAGTTCAGTAAGTCGGCAATAGAGAAAATTGAGAAATCTGGAGGAAAGGCCGTAATAGTTTAATGAGTGGTGCTGCTGCATTTGGTAATATTTTCCAAATTCCGGAATTAAAAAAACGGGTTTTGTTCACACTTGTGATTCTGATCGTTTACAGGATCGGTGCTCATATACCCACACCCGGAATTAATTCACAGGCACTTGCAGAGCTTTTTGCTCAGGCGCAGGGAACTATTCTTGGTTTTTTTGATATGTTTTCCGGCGGGGCGCTGAGCCGCTTGACAATCTTTGCACTTGGCATCATGCCGTATATTAGTGCATCGATTATTATTCAGCTAATGACCATGGTGTCTCCTTATCTTTCTCGATTGAAGAAGGAAGGAGAGCAGGGGCAAAAAAAGATCACCCAGTACACTCGTTATGGGACAGTCCTTCTGTGTATGGTGCAGGGATCGGGCATTGCCGTGGGTCTGGAGGCAATGAGAAGTCCTGGTGGTACGCCGATAGTTCCAGAGCCGGGTTGGGAATTCCGGCTGATGGCTATCCTCACTCTCACAGCCGGAACAACGTTTCTCATGTGGTTGGGTGAGCAGATCACTGAAAGAGGAATTGGTAACGGAATTTCCCTGATCATATTTGCGGGAATTGTAGCGGGTACTCCGGCAGCAATTTTTCAATCCTTGGACCTCATGGGAACAGGAGAACTTTCCGTTCTCATCGTGATGTTATTGGTTGTACTTATGATCGTGGTGATTGGTGCGATTGTATTTACAGAAGGAGGGCAGAGAAGGATCCCGATTCAATATGCGAAGCGCGTCGTCGGACGGAAGATGTATGGCGGACAGAGCACACATCTGCCTTTAAAGGTTAATACTTCGGGTGTTATTCCTCCAATTTTTGCATCTTCTATCATCATGTTCCCGGCGACCATTGCACAATTTGTGGACCACCCCTGGATGCAGGTCGTATCCTCCAGTTTGACTCCGGGGACGATCATTTACAGCGCTATATTCATTGGTGCCATATTCTTCTTTTGTTATTTCTATACCGCCGTAATTTTTAACCCGGTGGATGTTGCTGACAATATGAAGAAACACGGCGGGTATGTACCTGGTATACGGCCTGGAAGCAAGACCTCGGAATACATCGATGCTATACTTTCACGATTGACTTTTTATGGTGCTGTTTACCTTTCGTTAGTTTGTATTTTGCCTGATATTTTGATTAAATATTTCAACATCCCATTTTATTTTGGTGGAACCAGTTTGTTGATCGTTGTCGGTGTTTCTTTGGACACAATGCAGCAGATAGAATCCCACATGGTAATGAGAAGTTATGACGGTTTTGTTAAAAAGGGCAGATTGAAAAGCCGTCGAGGCTAATTCATGAGGTTGATCTTATTGGGTCCTCCGGGAGCGGGGAAAGGAACGCAAGCAAAGATGTTGACGGATAAATTTGGTATTCCGCAAATATCGACAGGTGATATTTTAAGGAAAGCCGTCAGCAATGACACCGAACTTGGTAAACAAGCTAAAGCGGTAATGGATGATGGTCAATTGGTTCCGGATGAGATAGTCATCGGGTTGATCACTGAAAGAATAAGGGATAAGGATTGCTCCCGAGGTTTTATTCTGGACGGTTTTCCGAGAACCATTGTGCAGGCGGAAAAGCTCAGTGAAACCCTGGATGAGATGAACTTGTCAATAGACACCGTCATCGACTTTGAAGTCAATCCCCAGGAGTTGTTAGAACGGCTCACAGGAAGAAGATCCTGTTCCAACTGTGGTGCCATGTTTCACGATGAAACACGTCAGCCGAAAAAAACCGGAATCTGCGATGTTTGTGGTGATGTGCTTTATCAGCGCCTCGATGACAATAGAGAAACCATCATCAAACGTCTTGATGTGTACGAAAAGGAAACCGCTCCTCTTAAGGAATTTTATAGAAAGAAGGGGAATCTGAAAAGCCTGGAAGGTCGTGGCTCCGTAGAAGAAATTTTTTCCCAAGTTTGCAGCCTGGTATCGTAAATATGTCGAAGGAACAATCGATTGAAGTTGAAGGAACGGTTTTGGAACCCCTGCCGAACGCGATGTTTCGGGTGGAGTTGGAAAATGGTCATAAAATTCTAGCGCACATTTCGGGAAAAATGAGGATGCATTTCATCCGCATTCTGTCAGGCGATAAGGTTAAGGTTGAGCTTTCACCCTACGATCTGTCTCGTGGACGAATTACTTATCGTTATAAATAAAAATCAGATACAATAACCTCGATCGAAAAAATGAAAGTTAGATCCTCAGTAAAGCCCATCTGTAAAAAGTGTAAAGTGATCCGAAGGCGCGGCGTTGTGCGGGTTCTTTGTGAAAACCCGAAGCACAAGCAACGGCAGGGATAATTTAAAAAAGCGGGTGTGCCAAATAGACATACGCTGTTGAAGGGAAAAAGGAGAAACCGTGGCAAGAATTGCGGGAATAGACATTCCGAGAGATAAAAGAGCAGTGATCGCGCTTACCTATATTCATGGGATAGGGGCAACCACATCAAAGCAAATACTGGTTAAGGCTAAGATTTCTGAAGATGTGCGGATGAAGGACATGACCGAAGATGAAATTTCTCGAATCCGAACTATTATCGATAAGGATTGCGAGGTAGAGGGTGACGTGCGGCGTGAAGTAGCCTTGAATATCAAGCGTCTGATGGATATTGGAAGTTACCGCGGTTTGCGCCATCGAAAAGGGTTGCCGGTTAGAGGGCAGCGGTCTCACACTAATGCCCGAACACGCAAAGGACCCAAGAAAACCGTTGGGGCCAGAGCCTCTAAAAAATAAATAAAGGGAAGATGAAACATGGCGGATAAAGGCAAAGCAGGCAAGGGCGGCGGTAAAAAGAAACAAAAGACCGCTCCCGAAACGGGAATTGCGCACATCCAGGCAACGTTTAATAATACGTTGGTGACCATCAGTGATACATCTGGAAACGTCATTTCATGGTCCAGTGCAGGGGCGCAAGGTTTTAAGGGCTCCCGGAAGAGTACCCCATTTGCCGCCCAGGTGGCTTCCGAAAAAGCCGCGATTAAGGCTAGGGATATGGGTATGAGGAAGCTGGAAGTTCATGTTAGAGGTCCTGGGCCAGGGCGAGAGTCCGCGATTCGATCGTTGCAGGCGGCAGGCATGGAAGTCCTTGTTATCCGCGACAAAACTCCGATTCCGCATAATGGATGCCGTCCTAGAAAGCGGAGAAGAGTATAATGTGCAACTATTTTTCACGGGAGATTTAACTTGGCAAGATATACGGGGTCTGTTTGTCGTTTGTGCCGCAGAGAAGGTATCAAACTGTTCTTGAAGGGCAGCCGTTGTGAGACGGCGAAATGCGCCATTGAGCGGAGAGCCTATCTTCCCGGTCAACATGGGCAGGGCCGCAAGCAATTTTCCGAATATGGGGTTCAGCTTAGAGAAAAGCAGAAACTTAAAAGATTTTACGGGATACTTGAAAAGCAATTCAGAATTACCTTTGCTGCTGCGGATAGAAAAAAGGGCATTACAGGAGAGAATTTATTGCAGAGTCTTGAGTTGCGGCTGGATAATGTTGTTTATCGCATGGGGTTGGGCGAATCCAGAAACTCTGCAAGGCAGTTGATTCGGCACAACCACTTCATGGTAAACGGGAAGCGCGTTAATATTCCATCGTATGCTGTCAAGAAAGGCGATACAATCGCTCCTGACCCCAGGAAAGTTGCAAAGGCTCCTGTGAAAAATGCACTGGAACGATTAAAAAGTAAAACCTTGCCACATTGGCTTGCTTTTGATTTGGAAAGTAAACAAGGGCTGGTTCAGGCCTTACCTACCCGAGAAGATGTTGCTATTCCCGTTCAAGAACAGTTGATCGTAGAGCTATATTCTCGGTAACGAATTTCCGTTCGTCAATTTGTTGGCTCATTATTACTGCAATAATTAGTTAACGCTAAAATAGAACAAGCACCGGAGGCTTAATGTACACAGCCCAGGGAATTATCAAACCCAAGCGTTTGGAATTCGATAAAAAAGATAAATCCGCTAATTACGGAAAATTTACTGCAGGTCCCTTCGAAAGAGGGTATGGGGTGACGATTGGTAACTCTTTGCGGCGGATGCTGTTATCCTCAATTGAGGGAGCCGCGATCATCGGAGTCAAGTTTGAGGGGGTTTACCACGAGTTTTCTTCCATCCCTGGAGTCATTGAAGATGTCACCGAGATCATTCTTAATTTGAAACAGGTGAATCTTACATTGCGTGGGGAAGCATCCAGTAAAAGAATTTATATCAAGAAAAGCACACCGGGCGTATTGACAGCGGCGGATATTACTGCTGATCCTGATGTGATCGTTTTGAACCCCGATCATCACATCGCCACTTTGGATACAAATGGCTCCATTGATATGGAAATGGTGGTTCACAGGGGAAGAGGGTATGTTCCTTCTGAACAGCACAGTCTGGAGGATGAGTCGGTTCAGATGATTCCGATAGACGCGATATTTTCTCCCATCGAAAAAGTCACCTTCACGGTCGAAAAGACCCGGGTGGAGCAGTCCACTGATTACGATCAGTTGGTTATGGAGCTTTGGACCAATGGCGGCATCACGCCCGACGATGCGGTGGCTCACGCGGCCAAGATCGTGAAGGACCACATGCAAATCTTCATTAACTTCGATGAAGAACCTGAAGCTGTTCAGCCGCAAGTCGATGAAAAGAAACAGAAGGTTCTGGTCAATATGGCAAAATGTGTTGAGGAACTGGAGCTTTCGGTTCGTTCTTATAATTGCCTGAAAAATGCCAATATTCAAACCATTTCTGAATTGATTCAAAAGACCGATGGTGAAATGCTCAAAACCAGAAACTTTGGCAGAAAATCCTTGAACGAAATCAAGGAGATTCTGGAGGAAATGGGGCTGCATCTCGGAATGAAAATCGATGAAGAGGATTTGAAGCAAATCAATCTGGCGAGAAAAAAGAAAGAAGTTGAAACCGATGTTGCAGGATGAAAATTTACTCCTGCAGTTAAATCCATTTCTGGAGAATAAAAAGGCTCATGCGTCATTTAAAAGCCGGTAGGAAATTAGGGCGGACATCCGCTCATAGAAAAGCCTTATTCCGCAACCTGGTTACGGCTCTTATCGTAAGAGAACGAATTCAAACGACACTCGCCAAAGCCAAAGAATTGCGTAGTAAAGCGGAAAAAACGATCACCCTTGGGAAAAAAGGGACGCTCCATGCAAGACGGCTGGCCTTTCGAACCGTTCAGGAAAAAGAAGCGCTTAAGAAACTTTTTGGTCCCATTGCCGAGCGATTTGCAACAAGAAATGGCGGTTATACGCGCATCATTAAGATCGGCAGCCGCAAAGGGGACGATGCGCCCATGGCATTCATCGAGCTTGTAGAAGCCGATAGCGAAATACAGAGCCCAAAGTCGGCTAAAGTTAAGAAAGAAGCCAAGCCCAAGGCTGGTGCAAAAAAGGCCGATGCAAAGAAGGAAACGGCGAAGAAAACAGAAACCGGTAAAACTAAAAAATCCTCGGAAAAAAAAGGGGAAACGGCCCCGGCTAAAAAAGAATCCACTGATAAAGAGTAGAAATAGTACCCGCCTTATTTCGGAATCCCACCCAGCTTGAGCCGGGTGGGATTTTCTATTTTTATCAGAGACAGTTCGCTGGAATACCAGTGGGCTCTTGCGTGAACCGGAAGTTGGTGTTTTCCTTAATCCAGATCAGCAAATCGTCGTAGCTTTTAAAATGTTCTGTGAAACCGTAGTCGGAGCCTGTGTATTCACAGTTATCCGTACTGTGTTCGCGGCACATGTAGGGGCGGGTTTCGTAAATGGCGCATTTGTTGTCGATGGTTAAAAAGTTGCACCGTGTATGAATCATGATATACCAGGACTTGCGATAGATATAAATGGAAACTTTGTCATGAGCCAGTTTCCAGAGTAGGCTCTCGTAGTCCCTTCGTTCTTCCGGTTCATCGATTCCAAAAGCGAAATAATTGCAGCAATACGCCGGTAAACATTTTTCACATTGGTTCGTGTCATCTCTATTACTCTTCGTTTTCATCCAATTTTCCTTTTGCACTCAAAATTCACTATTTGCAGAAGCTCAAACCACCGGTCTGATAGCTTCTTTTTCTTTCAACAGGGCTGAAATATAAAAAGAGTTTATTCTTGCAGGACTTCCAGGCTCCATTCACAACGGCGAGATGTGCCTGCCTGCCCTCTCCGTTCAGAGAAAATAAAATCCTGCATCCGTAAACTCCAGTCCGGTATTCTGCCTTTAATTGTGTTTTAAGTCAAACCGCAAGGGCCTATAAACTTTGCCATCGGCTGGTTGCTGATCCAGGTTGTCGATCCTGTCTGCTCTCTCCAGTCAGGAATTGTTGTGATAGTTCAGAGGTACAAACGTTTCAGCGAATAAAAAGCAAAAATATGTGGATCGGTAAAATAAATCCGTTCTTTCCAAAGATGTCTGCATTTATGGATATCTAAAGAAAAATAAGCCAGAGGGTATCTTGCCTGAAACAGGAAACGAGGGAGTATAAGAAAAATGTTGACAAAAGTGATTTAACTGGATAACCTAAATGAAGATCTCCAAGCTCCCAAAACAACTCCGAAGCTCAATCAAGCAACCCAGCTTTTATTCTACGCTTCCATAAATAAACATATCTATTTGCAATAAACCTAAAAAAATATCGAAAGCTTTCTTTCTGCCCACAATCCAGACAATCAATTAAATACTCCAAACCCAAAATAATAATCAACTTCTTCCAAAAATCTCTACTTCAGAGAGACCAAGACCTATGAGCCAAATGAATATTGAAGAATTAAAGTCAAAAACCATCTCCGAGCTCACTAATATAGCCAAGGAATTAAAAATTCAGGGGCATAGCGGGCTACGCAAACAGGACCTTATTTTTAAGATCCTGGAAGCCAAGACGGAAAAGGATGGCTTGATGTTTGGCCAGGGAGTTCTGGAGATCCTTCCAGACGGTTTCGGTTTTCTCCGGGCCCCGACCTACAACTATTTGCCGGGCCCAGATGATATCTATGTATCGCCGTCACAGATCCGTAAATTTGATATGCGCACAGGTGACACCATTTCCGGGCAGATTCGACCCCCGAAGGACAGTGAACGTTATTTTGCGCTGTTAAAGGTCGAGGCTATCAATTTTGAGAATCCCGAAAAAACCAAGGATAAAATCCTGTTTGACAATCTGACGCCTCTGTACCCGGAGGAACGTCTGCGTCTGGAGACGCCAAACTGTAAGGACTACAGCGCCAGAGTCATGGATTTGATGACCCCTATCGGCAAAGGCCAGCGCGGATTGATCGTGGCTCCTCCAAGAACGGGTAAAACCATGCTTTTACAGTCGATCGCCAACAGCATCAGCACCAATTTCCCCGAGGTCGTGCTGATCGTTTTGCTGATCGACGAGCGCCCGGAGGAAGTGACGGACATGCAACGTTCGGTAAAGGGAGAGGTAATCAGCTCCACATTTGACGAGCCAGCCCAACGCCACGTTCAGGTGGCTGAAATGGTGATCGAGAAGGCCAAACGTCTGGTGGAGCATAAAAAAGACGTGGTGATTCTGCTGGACAGTATCACGCGTCTGGCCCGTGCCTACAATGCCATCGTCCCGCCCAGCGGCAAGGTGCTTTCAGGTGGTGTCGATTCCAACGCCCTGCAACGCCCAAAGAGGTTTTTCGGCGCCGCCCGTAATTTGGAAGAAGGTGGCAGTTTGACCATTATTGCGACAGCTCTGATCGATACGGGAAGCCGCATGGATGACGTCATCTTTGAGGAATTCAAGGGAACCGGTAACCTCGAGATTGTTCTGGATCGCAAACTGGCGGACAAGAGAACGTTTCCGTCGATCGATATCAATCGCTCCGGAACGCGGAAAGAAGAACTGCTTCTGCCGCCAGAAGACTTGCAACGGGTATGGCTATTAAGAAAAGTTTTACTGCCGATGGGGATTCATGATACGATGGACCTTCTCCTGCAGAAGATTAAAGAGACGAAAACTAATGCCGAATTTTTGGCCGCCATGAACACTTGATTTTAGAGGAACGAAGTAATGAAAGAGGGCATTCATCCAGAGTATTTTGAAACCGAAATAACTTGCGCTTGCGGGAATAAAGTGTCAATCGGTTCTACCGTAAAAGACCTGCATCTAGAAATTTGCTCGGCGTGTCATCCGTTCTTTACCGGAAAGCAGAAACTGCTGGACACCGCTGGTCGCATTGAAAAATTCAACCGCAAATACTCCAAGAAAAATACCACAAGCGATCAGGAAACTGTCGCCCCCAATTAGCCTATTCCTCACAACCAAATCCTTGCCGCAGTAATTGCGGCATGAATTTTCGGTAATATTCGTTTAACGATATCCCCACCCCCTCACACTGTGAGGCCGTTCGATGCTTAAAAAACTTGATTCCATTGAAAAACGCTACGATCAGCTCAACGGATTGCTGAGCGATCCGCAAATCATCGCCCAGCAATCCGAATACAAGAAGTATGCCCGCGAGCAATCGGAACTGGCTCCTATCGTGGCCGCGGCCAAAGTGCTGAAAACGATTGTCGTTCAATTGGAAGAAAATAAAAAAATCGTGGCCGAGGAAACCGATGCGGAAATGGTGGAGATGGCTCAGGACGAACTCAACACGTTGACGGAAAAACGTCAAAAAGTTGAAGCAAATTTGAAACGACTGTTGTTGCCCAAAGATCCCCGGGATGAAAAAAGCGTTATCATGGAGATTCGCGCCGGCACCGGTGGAGAAGAGTCGGCCCTGTTCGCGGCGGATTTGTTTCGCATGTACTCCCGATACGCGGAACTCCGTAAATGGAAGACAGAACTCCTCAGCACTAATATCAGTGGCAAGGGCGGATTCAAGGAAATCATTCTCAGTGTCAGCGGCAAAGGCGTATTCAGCCGGCTAAAATTTGAAAGCGGAACCCATCGTGTGCAAAGGGTTCCGGAAACCGAGACTCAAGGGCGGGTCCACACCTCTGCCGTGACGATTGCGATTCTGCCGGAAGCTGAAGAGGTGGATATCAAAATCAATCCGTCAGATTTAAAAATCGATGTGTATCGGTCCTCCGGTCCGGGAGGCCAGAGCGTCAACACCACCGATTCGGCGGTACGCATCACCTATATCCCGACCGGGCTGGTGGTGATCTGTCAGGATGAGAAGTCGCAACACAAAAACCGGGAAAAGGCGATGAAAGTGCTGCGCGCCAGACTCTACGACGAGGTGCAGCAAAAACAGCATGACGAAATGGCAAAAAACCGCAAACAACAGGTGGGAACCGGGGATCGCAGTGAACGCATCCGCACCTATAATTTCCCACAGGAGCGGATGAGCGACCATCGCATCGGATTGACCCTGCACAAACTTTCTCAGATTCTTGAAGGCGATCTGGACGAAATTATCGATGAACTCACCCTTCACAACCAGGCCGAGACTCTCAAACAAAATATTCTCGAACTGGAAAAAGGAAAATCGGAAAAAACCAGAGCGTAACGGCAAGTCAACAGGCAAGGTTGGGTATTTTCCCAGTTTAAGGCAGTTCAAAAAAATGACTTGGACAACAAAAGCTTTTTTAAAATGGTCTGCCGAGCGTCTCACTCAGGCGGGCATAGAATCTCCGCAACTGGAGGCTGAAGTTTTATTGGCTAAAGGGCTGCACGCAAGCCGAGAGGACCTTTACCGAGAGCCGGAACGCAAATTAAAAGAAGAAGAAATCGTCCTTTCTAAAAGTTTCGTGGAGCGGCGTTTTCTTAGAGAACCCGTGGCCTATATCCTCGGCTGCCGGGAATTCTGGGGCATGGATTTTCAGGTGACTCCAGATGTCCTGGTTCCCCGTTGGGAAACCGAAGTTTTGTTGGAGCAGTTTCTTCAATGGGTGCGAGCCACCCCGTTATCTTCCCCCCTGCAAATTTTGGACATCGGCACCGGTTCAGGAAACATCGCCGTTGTGGCCGCAAGAGAGCTTCCCAATGCGCAGGTGACGGCGGTTGATATTTCTCCACCGGCCCTGGAGGTTGCCCAGACCAATGCCTGGGTTCATGGCGTGGCGGACCGTATCAAGTTTGTCCAGGGCGATTTGTTTACCTGTGATCTGAAGGGTCCCTTTCATGCCATTCTTTCAAATCCCCCATATATTGAAGATGGAGAAATGGAATCTTTAATGCCCGATGTTAAAAATTTTGAGCCGAAACGGGCCCTTGATGGTGGCGAGCAAGGATTGGAACTTTATAAACGCATTCTGCCAGAGGCCTTAACCCATTTGATCGAAGGCGGGGCTTTGTTTTTAGAAGTTGGTGACCAGCAGGCACCGGCGGTGCGATCTCTTTTTGCAGAGTATGGCGGCTATCAGACGCCGCAAGTGACTTTGGATTACACAGGAGTGGAACGGGTGGTTTCTGCACGGAAACGTAAAAATGGATAAACTCATCATTGCAGGTGGACGGCGGCTTACAGGACAGGTCGCGATCAGCGGAGCTAAAAATGCGGTCTTGCCCATTTTGGCCGCCACCCTGTTGACGGCAGGCAGGAATGTGATTGAAGGCGTTCCCCGTGTCCGCGATGTCACCACCATGATCCGCCTGCTTGAAGAACTTGGCGCCCGCCTGGAAAGCTTTGAAGGCGACACCCTGATAATCGATACCTCCGGAGTGAACAATTCGGAAGCTCCGTACGAGCTGGTATCGACCATGCGCGCGTCTTGTTTGGTTTTGGGTCCGCTTCTCTCCCGTCTGGGGAAAGCCAAAGTTTCTTTGCCCGGCGGCTGTGCCATCGGTGCGCGTCCCATGGATTTGCACATCAAGGGATTGCAGACGATGGGAGCCGATATCGAACTGGTTCAAGGTTACATCCACGGAACCGCTGGAAAAGGATTGAAGGGCGAGCATATTTATTTTGATACGGTGACGGTGACTGGAACAGTCAACCTGATGATGGCCGCAGTGCTTTCCGAGGGTGAAACTGTGCTGGAAAATGCCGCCAAGGAACCGGAAGTTGTTTTTCTGGCCGATGTTTTGGTCCAGTCTGGCGCTAAAATTGAAGGTCAGGGAACGGATGTCATCACCATTCAGGGAGTCAGTGGCCTCAAACCTATCGAGTGCAGGGTCTTCCCCGACCGTATAGAAGCGGGAACCTACATGATTGCGGCGGCCATCACTGGCGGAGACGTGGAAATCACCAACTGCATTTCTCAACATGTGGAACCGCTCATACACAAATTACAGGAAGCGGGAGTGTGTGTAGAAATCAGTGGCACCAGCATCCGGGTCAAAGGAGGAAATTCCTTTAAGGGGGTTGACATAAAGACCCAGCCACACCCAGGGTTTCCAACAGATCTCCAGGCTCAGATGATGGCGTTAATGACTTTAGCGGACGGGCAGAGTATCATTGTGGAGAATGTGTTTGAGAACCGATTCATGCATGCGGCGGAACTCAGGCGCATGGGAGCAAAAATTACATTGGATGGGCGCACCGCCATTATCAAAGGAGTCGGGCAGTTGTCCGGCGCTCCCTTGATGGCGACCGACCTGAGAGCGAGCGCGTCTCTGGTGTTGGCGGCACTGGCGGCGAAGGGAGAGTCGGTGATATCCCGCGTCTATCATATTGACCGGGGGTATGAAGCGATGGAAAATAAATTAGTCCAGCTGGGCGCGACCATCCGGCGTGCCAGATGACCTGAGGACAAAGCAAAAACGGTATGAGTTTTTTTATAAAAAGGCCAATAACGCGATGAGTGAGCCTGAGGAAAAACCATTACACGAACAGAATTTCCATAATATCCTTTTGTGGATGCCCAATTGGATCGGCGATGTCATTCTGGCATTGCCCGCATTGCAGTCCCTGCGCGCAAAATATCCCCATTCTCGCATAACGGCGGTGGTAAAGGCTCCAGCCGACCAGATCCTGATGGCCCACCCGGCGGTGGACACCGTGATCCAGATTCCCTCCAAGTCGAAAGGCGGTTATCTGGCGGGGTTGCGGTTTGCACGAAAACTTAGAAAATACAGGTTTGATCTTGGAATCGTGTTTCCCAACTCGATCCACACTGCGTTTATGATGTCTCTTGCCGGGGTCAAAAACCGGCTGGGATATAATACCGAAGGCCGGGAAATTTTCCTGACCCACCCGGTTTCCGTCACCTCTCTTGCCAAAAGGACCGCCTACCGGGTCGATTATTTTTTTGATCTGATGGAGCCACTTAAACTTGACCCGGACGAAAAAAAATTCCTGCCGTTAAATAAAAACGGGGAAGATAAGTTCGTGGAGGAATTCCTGTCCCGTTCAGGCTGGGAGAAGAACCAGTTGTTGATCGTGGTGCATCCGGGGACATCCAAGCCGCAACGCGGCTGGCATTCAGAACGTTTTGGAATACTGTGTCAGAAACTGGTCAAGGAGTATCCTGTCAAAATCATTCTTCTAGGCAACGAAAAAGATGCGGGCCTCTTGGCGCAGATACGAAAGTTTTCTCCTGGGCATGTGGTTCCCGTACCGCCGAATATGGACTTGCGGGAAGTGGCCGCGCTTCTGGAGAAAAGTCACCTGTTCATTGGCAACGACAGTGGCATGATGCACCTCACCAGCATGGTGGGCACTCCGTTGGTGGGCATATTTGGTCCGGGGAGTTCTCTCACCAGCGGGCCTTATATAGATAAGGCGAAACAGGAAATCGTGACCAAAAACTTCGAATGCTCTCCCTGTCGGCAGAAATTTTTCAAGGAATGCAAACCCTCGCCGCACAACAAACCCTATTGCCTGGAAGATATCAGCGTCAAAGATGTGTCCGAAGCCGTAGTCCGGCTGATGAAAAAACTGGAAGGCAAAAAAGCCGTCGGCGGATGATTGATAAAAAATCCCCTTCTCCCCTGTGGGGAGAAGGCTGGGATGAGGGGCCTCGCCCCTTAGCAAAGAGCCTGGAAGGGATTTTGTATCACTCCTTCTTCTTAGATTCAGCCACCAGTTTTTTGAACCAACCCAACTCCCGCACATTGTCAAAATCAGAGTCGTTGATATTTTCTTCAGTTAAAGGCTCCATTTTGATACTCTTCTCCAGCCAATCCTGGCACCCCTTTTCATCTCCCGTCAAAGCGGCCAGGCATGCCATATTAAAAAGAGCCTCGTACATGTCTGGTTTGATTTTCAAGGCTTCTTGATATTTTTCTCTTGCCTTAACGAAGAGTTCGTCCGCCTCCTCCCCGGTTTTGGTCTTTGCGTGTTCATGAAGGGCAAGGCCCCAATTATTGAGAGCCTCGTGTTTTTCGGGTTTGATTTCCAAGGCTTGCTGATATTTTTCTACGGCCTGGGTGAAGAGTTTGTTCGCTTCCGCTTTCTCTTCCTCACCGGTTTTGGTCTTTGCGTGTTCATGAAGGGCAAGGCCCAAATTGTATAGAGCCTCGTGGAGGTTGGGTTTGATCTTCAAGGCTTCCTGAAGTTTTTCCTCGGTCTGGGTGAAGAGAAGGTCGGCTTCTTTCTCGCTTTTGGTCCTCGCCTGATCGTAGAGAGCTTTTGCCAAGTCTATATAAGCCCAGGCTAACGGTTCGATGAGTTGGGGGTGGGTGGTTAGTTGGTGCTTAATACAAAATTGCACAAGTTCTTCATCATCACCAGCCATCGACAGGCGCAAGGCCTCGGCAACGAGTTTTTCCTCATCACCAGCTTCATATTTTTCAATGGCCTTATTGATGTTCGATCGGGTATCACTGAGGATATCCTCGGATTGGTCTGGAAGAATGAGGGGCTCTAAATCCTCAAAAGTATCCTGGAGGTGGGTAAAAGGATGAGTGACAAACTTGGGAGGAAAAATTTCCAGCTCTTGCGTCAGCTTGATGAAAAAAGAGTCCGCATCATACCCCTTGGTATAAAAGGCTCCCTTTCCGGAAACCAGAAGACCTTCGCGCACATGTTCCGAAGGTTCTTTTTGGTCGTGCCCAATCCAGTAAAGCCCCCTGCTAAACTCTTTGACTTTTTCGAGGTGTTTAAATACCGGGTCGCATTCCCCACTGTAGCCCACAACCATCCAGGTTCGTTCCCGTCCCGCATCCTCAAAAACCGGTGCAAAAGTATCCACATGTCCTTCCACATCTTTAGTGGTGTGAAGGAGAACGAAACCGGTGTGCTGGCCGTGCAAGTGAAACACCGCTTTATCGGGAATTCGATCGGGATCAAAATGTTTGGACGCGGCGAAATCATAGATGGCGGGAAATTCACGCAGTAGAGCGCAGGCCCTGGCCACCAGGGGATCGAAGTTGACGGTCAATACCCGGTCCACGTAACCTTGTTGGATGAGAAGACCGATGCACATGTGCGCCCAGTTGACCTTAGCCCCACCAATATATTTGACAATCAAATCATGCCTTTCACCGGGGAGGAGTTCCTCCATGCAATGGGCGTAGTCTTTTTGTTTTGCTCTTTCATAAGCGCGTGTGTGATCCTTCTCAATTTCCTCTACAAATTCCCTGGCGGTGGGAATTCCTGCTGTGACCGAGCAACCGGCTCCGATTAACAAGGTGCACTTTCTGCCCTTATCTTTCGCGGCTCTCAATTGAAAAACAATATCTTCAATCTGGCGTTCAAATTTCTGGTCCATAGGCCTACCTGCGTTAAGTTCAATTGGGCGTTAGAGATAAAACGAGGATATATTAATTTCGTAGATCTTTGAAGGAAGAAATTTGAGGGTGGACGTTCGAGAGTGGGATAGTTTGAACTAATATCCCGGCTTACGGGATTTCGGGTCGGAGTTTTTGTCGCCTGGTTTTTCTTCCGGTGGCTCAGGTTCAACCGCCCAATAGGGTTTCAGATCAAAATATCCTAAAATGAGTTCCTCTTCCGCAATCGTCACTTGTTGTGGGTTGTGAGGCGTGGGCGCGTCCATGAGGGATTCCTTGCGCCAGGCAGTTCGCACTTTCCCCAAATCGATGGACCGGCAAACCTCTATAGGAAGAAGCAAGGTTTTACCTTTGATATTCAGCATCCCACCGAGGGTGACCACTGCGTAGCGGGCAAGAAGGGTCCCCGATTCCACCACCAGGGCTTCGATTCGGGACAACGCATCGTCAAATTCATCGTAAAGATAGCATCCGATGATCCGGTCCTGCTCGCGGAGTTTATAAATATTTTCTGAAATATAGGTCAGTCGATGTATGCTCATGCCGCCGGGGTCATCAGAAAGATTGAATTTCCATTATTTAAATGGGTTCGTTAAGTACTTGTATCTTAAGGTTTTTATTATAGCATAGCTGGCTGGAAATTGTTATAATAACCTTGAGCTTGGGGCATCGGAACCCAGCTTGGAACCCTTAAGGACATCTCTAAAAATGGTTCCGGGCCATGAGCGGATTTTATGAAATAAGGGTCCGCGAGTTGCCTGCCATAAAAATATCGAATTATTATAGATACCCTTAAGTCTTATCAGGAGTGACATGAACGCGAAACTGAAAATCGGTTTTCTGAAATCAGTCATTGTACTGGGTGGAGTGTTGCTTTTTTACGTTCAGGGTTTTGCTGGAGTTTCAAGTTTTTATAAATGGAAGGACGATCAGGGAAAAGTCCATTTCACTGATGATCCCTTGAAGATCCCCACCCAATACCGCTCTTCTGACAAGGTGGAAAAAAGGCGTGGACTGTCGGCTCCAAAGTCGGAGCCTGTCGATTCCCCGGAAGCGCCGGAAAAAGCAAAGGTTGACCTGGGCAAAAAGGTCAGTGAAGAGGAGCAGGCGGCGATGCAGGGCGCGCTCAGTTTTTTGAAAAGCGATATCCAGCGTTACAAAAAATACGCAGATTACGTTCCGCAACAACGCCATGCCGTCTTGCTGAGAAACGAAATCGTAGAGGTTCTTCCTGAAAAGGAAGCGTTGGACAAAACACTGGAACCCTTTGACTCCGGGCTTCTCAAGGATGTCAAAAGTTTTCTCAAGCAAAGCCTGCAAAAGGACTACGAAGCGAAAAGCCGGGAGTACCCGCGCCGCTTGATTTTCATAAACGAACGATCCCGCATCAATGAAGAGCTCCCGCAAAAAAACACGCTGGTAGAAAAACTGGAAGTTGAGATCGCTTCTCTACCGAAATCCGATCCCGCCCAACCCAAACCATCTCCTACAAGCCCCGACAACAAAGAGCCGGGAGTAAAAAATCCAGAAATTGAAAAAAAGGAAGTTGGCCCAGGCAGAACTGAATAGTATTGAGACCTCGTAAAAAAAAATTTGCAGTTTCCACTCCATCTAACGTATTGTTCTCTGTAGATATTTTCTGGATGACTTCTCAGTCAAAATTTTGAGGCGGCTTCCTTTTAGATAATAATCTCCCTCCCTCTATGGCTTCATTAGATAAATTTTTTGCAGATTTGAGCGGCATGGTCTGGGGTCCCTGGCTCTTGTGTTTGCTGGTGGGGACCGGAATCCTGCTGACCATTCGCCTGCGCGGAATTCAGTTTCGTTGTCTTTTTTATGCGCTGCGTCTGGCTTTTTCAAAGGAGCGCGATGGCGAGGGAGACATCTCCCATTTTGGTGCGTTGATGACGACGCTGGCCGCCACGATCGGCGTTGGCAACATCGCAGGCGTCAGTACCGCCGTGGCGCTCGGCGGACCGGGTGCCATATTCTGGATGTGGATCACGGCGCTGTTTGGCATGGCCACCAAATACAGCGAAGGGTTTCTGGCGGTGAAGTTTCGTAAAGTCAATGGCAACGGAGAGATTTCCGGCGGCCCCATGTATTACCTTGAGCATGGATTGGGACAAAAATGGCTGGGGATGTGCTTCGCATTTTTTGGTGCGCTGGCGGCGTTTGGCATCGGCAACATGGCGCAGGCCAACACGACGGCGGAGGCGATCACGGAAGTTTCGGGCATCGGCAAGGTTCCCGTGGGCATCTTTCTTGCCTGGTTAACTGCAATGGTGATCCTGGGCGGCATCAAGCGCATCGCCAACGTATCCTGCATACTGGTCCCGGTTCTGGTGATGATTTATTTTGGCGGTGTCGTCATCATCCTCATCAAAAATTTTTCCCAAGTCGGGCCGGGGCTTAAGATGATCTTTGAACAGGCATTCACGGGAACGGCGGTCACCGGAGGGTTTGCCGGGGCGACATTAGCCCAAACGGTTCGTTATGGGATCGCACGCGGCTTGTTTTCTAACGAATCCGGCCTTGGAAGCGCTCCCATCGCCGCCGCTGCAGCCCGGACGAATCACCCTGCCAAGCAGGCTCTGGTCTCCATGACAGGAACGTTTCTGGACACCCTCATTGTCTGCTCTTTGACGGCGCTGGCATTGGCGGCCACGGGAGCCTGGGAATCCGGTGCGACCGGGGTGGCATTGACCATTCAGGCATTTTCCGCCGGGTTGCCCGGCCAGTGGGGGCAATGGATCGTGACGCTTGGAATCATCAATTTTGCTTTTTCCACCATCCTGGGCTGGAGTTATTACGGAGAAAAATGTTTTGAATATTTAGCCGGTGAGAAATACGTTCCCTATTACCGCTATGTCTGGGTGGTGTTTGTTTTTATCGGGGCGGTGGTCAAGCTGGAACTGGTGTGGAATTTTTCCGATGTGATGAATGGTTTGATGGCTATCCCTAACCTGATCGGGCTTCTGTTTTTAAGCGGTCTGCTGGCACGGGAAACCAAAATTTTCGAAAAAGGGGTTAAGGACGGGTCCATCGACAAATACGATTGAAACTTGGTTTTTGCCGGGGAAGAGAGTAACCTGTTTTGGTCCCATCAATTGACTGAGCGAGGAAAAAATGGCAACGGAAGATCTTGAAATTGCCTACACGGTTCTTCAGGAAGAAAACGCTTACATCCTGCGTGGATTTTTAGAAAATGCGGGAATTCCCTGCCAACTGGAAAACCTGACGTTTCATGCAGAGCCGATCCCGGTGGCCGGACTCACCAAAGTCCGCTTATGGACAAAAAAATCAGATGTGGAAAGAGCCCGGCAATTGATTAAAGAAGCCGAGCAGTTTGATTCCTGCTCCTCCTGCGGTCACGTGGTTTTTCCCGAGGACATGACTTGTGATTTTTGCGGGGAAACTTTGGAGCCGACTTGAAAACGACTCTGGCAGGGAAGGCCAAACCTTCCGCTCAGATTGCGAGTCGCATCAATCGAAGAACCGGAATTTGATGATGAACCACAGAGCCGCCACTCCATCCTTCCAGGTAATTTTTTTACCTTCTGAATAGTCCCGTCCGCTGTACGAGATCGGGACCTCGTAGATCCTGAAATTTTTTTAGCGATTTTATTGGTAATCTCCGGCTCAAAACCAAAGCGGTTGCATTTCAGCGTGATGGAGTCGATTACTTTTTTGGAAAAAACTTTATAACCCGTTTCCATGTCCGTCAGATTCAGGTTGGTGAACATATTGGAGAGCGTGGTGAGAAGTTTGTTGCCGACGTAATGCCAGTAAAACATGACCCGGTGCGGTCCGCCTAGAAACCGGGAGCCATACACCACATCGGCGCGTCCGTCCAGAATCGGTTCCAGAGGCGCCCCGTAATCTTTAGGGTCGTATTCCAGATCAGCGTCCTGAATGATTATGATGTCGACCGTCGCGTGGGTGAACCCCGTCCTGAGAGCGGCTCCCTTGCCTTGATTGCGGGAATGGTAAATCACGCGAAATCCCTCCCGGTGCTTATACTCCGCAAGAATTTCCTGCGTTCCGTCGGTGGAACAATCGTCGATTAAAAGGATTTCCTTGTCATAGTCCGTAGCTTCGACCCTGCGAACCACGTCTCTCAGGAAAGCCTTCTCGTTGTAGACGGGAATGACGACAGAAAGTTTCAAATTGAAGAAGGGGAATTAGAAAAGGGTGTAGATGAATGGCGCTACAGCGCTTCCCTCACTCAAAATTATCAGGAGGCTCATGAGCAGCATGACCAGAATAATGGGACCCAGCCACCACTTTTTTCGGGCCTTCATGAAGCCCCAGAATTCGGAAAGAATAGAAAATTTGCTGTTAGTATGTTCGCTCATAGAAAAAGTTTAATGGATGAAACCCTTGTTGTCTAATAAAATTTTTGAATTATGGGAGGGAAATTTTTCTATGCGTGCAATTCTGGACGAAACACCTTGAAATTTCACCGGAAAGAAACATTTTCCCCAATCAGCCGATCGGTCAAAATATTTGCGACGATTCCCGTCAGCAGGCCGGAGATAAGGGCTAAAGACAAAAATACCGGGAGCAGGCGGAGAAACGCATCCTGTGGGATGAATACAAAGTAAACGCAAAACGTGACCGCCAGAATGTGGGCAGTGGCTCCTGTAATGCTGACGCCGATCATGCTGAACGGGCCAGCTCCCCGTCGATACGCCAGAGCCATGAGCAAGGCGGCGGCTAATCCCCCTGTGAGACTTAGAAAAAACGTCGGCCCCAGAAACGTCCCGCCGATGATGGAACCCAGAAAAACCCTGAGTCCCGTGACCATCAGAGCTTCCTTGAAGCCGAGAAACACCAGCGCCAACAACGTCATGATGTTGGCCAGCCCCAGCTTGATCCACGGCGTGGGCAGCGGAAGCAAAGCTTCAACGCGGTGCAGGATGACCCCCAGGGCCACCATCAGCGCTAGGGTGACCAGTTTTTTATCGGGGAATTGTGGGGTAATGGGAGGCATGATTATTTGTGAAAGGTTTGATTGGTAAATTTCCTTTAATTGCTGTTGGTGTTTTTCTAAATCCCCCTAACCCCCTTTAGAAAGGGGGAACCAGTTTCTCCCCCTTCCATGAAGGGGGCCGGGGGGATTTTATATCATCCTGCATGCCCCGAAAGGAAGGGATGGGTGAAAGGAACAATTTTTATTCCCCCTTCTCCATTTCTTTTTTTAATTTCTCAAGGTATTTTCTTGCCAGAGTTAATTCAGGATCTAATCGCAAGGCTTCTTCATACTCCTTTTTTGCTGCCTCAAGGTTCCCTTGACCCTTATAAAGGTTTCCCAGGTTGTGGTGGGGCAACGAAAAACTGGGGTCAAGCTCAATGGCTTCTTTATACTCCTTTTTTGCTGCCTCAAGGTTCCCTTGACCCTGATAAAGGTATCCCAGGTTGGAGTGGGGCAACGAAAAACTGGGGTCAAGCTCAATGGCTTCTTTATAGTATTTTTTTGCCTGATCCATCAGCCCAAGATCATGAAAGGCGCTACCTTTTCTATGAATCAAACTGGCCTTGATGCGGATATTTTTTGGATTCAAGGCTAAACCGGCAAACACGTCAGCCAATGCGCCGTCGTAGTCTTTGGCACGCCATTTTTCAGTGGCCAACGCCAGATAATCCTCCGGCGAGCGTCTTTCAGGAGCCCGCTCTTCTGCCTCTTTAATGTAATCTTGCTCTTCTTTTTCGATTTCAGGGGAAAGTTGATCTTGAGATACTTTGAGGACAAGTTCCCGTTCCTTTTCTGTAGGTTGATTCCTAACGCTAACGCCGAACTCCCCACCCCCTTTCCCCCATTTAGCTCCAAAATTTGCAATCCTAGTTGGTCCCACACCTGCCATACCAATTAATAAAACTCCTAATCCAAAAATAGATACTGTAAGCCAAGGTTGGTTTGCGCTAATAAGGTCAGAACCCAATTTAAAAAGCCATCCTCCAAATAAGAATAGGATAACTTGTGATATCCACTCTGGTATGTTCTGTATTTCTCGCTCAGACATAAAAGGCCCACCCGTTAAAATTCATCAAAATTTTTATTTTATATGGATCGCCCCACTTTACCACTCTAGCAATTTTGGGCCAAGGGGATTTTCAGGTACGGGAGGTTGCGCTTCGAGAACGGAAATGCTCAATCGGAAGGGTGGGGCACTTTGGTAAAAGTGTATTCATCATTTTCGAGGTCGACCTTGATGGTATGGCCAAAATCGAACTCGCCAGTGATGATTTTCATGGATATCGGGTTTTCGATCTGATCTTCAATCAGCCGTTTCAAAGGCCGCGCGCCGTACATTTCGCTGAACCCGTCTTCCGCCAGTTTGTCTTTCGCCTCGGTGGAAACCTCGATGCTGAGTTTTTGGTCGGTCAGGCGTTTATTGAGGTTGTTGATCATGAGATCGGCGATGGCACGGACGTTCTCCGGCGTCAGATTGTGAAAAACCATCAGATCGTCCAGGCGGTTCAGGAATTCCGGCTTAAACAGCTTTTTCGCCTCGCTCAACACCATGGCCTGGATCTGTTTGTATTTTTTTGTGGTTTCGGTCGCGGTCCCGAAGCCGATGCCCTTTTGCGTTTCCGAGATGGCTTTGGAGCCGATGTTGGAGGTGCCTATGATGATGGCGTTCTTGAAACTGGCCACTCGCCCATGAGCGTCGGTCAACCGCCCGTCGTCGAGAAGTTGCAGGAGGATATTGAAAATATCCGGATGGGCTTTTTCCAGTTCGTCGAGCAGGATGACGCTGTATGGATTGCGCCGGATTTTCTCGGTCAATTGTCCGCCTTCGTCCTAGCCCACGTACCCCGGTGGAGAGCCGATGATTTTGGAAACCGTGTGTCTTTCCATATACTCCGACATGTCCAGGCGGATGATGCGGTTTTCGTCATCAAGCAGAAACTCAGCCAGCGCCTTGGCAAGTTCGGTTTTTCCGACGCCGGTCGGCCCCAGAAAGAGAAAACTGCCGATGGGTTTATTTTTTTCTTTGAGGCCCGCGCGGTTTCTACGGATGGCATTGCTGACCGCGATGATGGCGTTGTTTTGTCCGATCACCCGTTTGTGGAGGTTCTCCTCCATGTGCATCAGTTTGTCTTTTTCCGTTTCCTTGATTTTGCTGACCGGGATGCCCGTCCAGGTCGCAACGATATTTGCAATATCGTTTTCCGTTACGTAGGCGTCTATGCCGTTCAGCTCTTCTTTCCACTTCTTTTTTTCTTCGCTGAGCTTTTTATCCAGTTCGAGAATTTTTTGCCGAAGTTCCGCCACCTCCTCGAAATCCTGTTTGGCGAATTCTTCATTCTGCCTCTGCATCAGACTGTTTTTTTCATTTTCCAATTCGCGAATGGGAACGGGAACATTGATGAGAGGCAGGTGTTTTTGCGCGCCTGACTCATCCAGCAGGTCGATGGCCTTGTCCGGCAACGCCCGGTCGGAGATATGTTTTTCGGATAAATTTGCTGCGGCCACAATTGCCGCGGGTTTATAAGTTATCTCGTGATGCTGTTCGTATTTCGATTTAAGCCCTTCGAGAATTTTAATGGTCATTTCCACCGAAGGTTCCTGGACCAGAACCGGCTGAAACCGTCTGGCCAGTGCTTTGTCCTCTTCGATATGTTTTTTGTATTCATCCGTGGTGGTGGCGCCAATGCATTGCAACTGCCCCTTGGCGAGAGCTGATTTCAGCATATTGGACGCATCCACGCCACCGGCGCCCCCTCCGGCGCTGACGATGGTATGCAACTCGTCGATGAACAGAATGATGTTGCCCTTGGCGGCGATGATTTCATCCTTGATCATTTTCATGCGTTCCTCGAACTCGCCGCGCATCTTGGCTCCGGCGATGACCTCCGACATATCCAGCACCTTGACGCGCTTGTTCAACAAGGTTTTTGGCACTTCAGCATTGACGATTCTCTGCGCCAATCGGTCTACGATCACGGTTTTCCCCACGCCGGTTTCACCGATCAGAACGGGGTTGTTCTTTTTCCGGCGGGTGAGGATTTGAATGAGGCGGTTGATTTCATTTTCCCTGCCGATCACCGGGTCCAGTTGACCTTTGCGGGCGAGGTCCGTCAAATCCGTGGTGAATTGATCCAAAGCGTTGAACTGTCCCTCCGCATCTTTGGCGTCGACGGCTCGACCGCCTCGCATGATCTCCAGCTCTTCCCTGACCTTGTCGTAATGAAGGCCGACTTCTTTGAGGATCGAAGATACTTTTCCGACGCGAGGATCTAAAAGGGCAAGAAAAACCGCACCCACGCCGATGAACGTGTCCCCCATTTTCTTCATTTCCCCCTGGGCGATTTCGAACAGAGTTTCGGTTTCCTGGGCGAGCTGGATGTTCTGGACGGGGTGGCCCTTTATTTTTTGTTGACCCTGTTGCGCTTCATAGATGGCTTCCACCAAACTGTTGGCAAGATGTTTTTCTTCCGGACGGAGCCTGGTCAGCAATTCGGCAACCATGGATTCTTCCTGTTCCAGCAACCCCAGCAGGATGAAATCCGGGGTGAGCAGATTCTGATGCAGGTTGACCATTTCCATGGACCCGATGTTCAGGGCTTCGACGACTTTATTAGTGAAATAGCGAACGTATTGTTGAAGCATATTTTCCCGGATTGAGTTTGATTTATAGTGCCATCACTTTAACAGATATTTTAAATGGCACTGAACCGAATCGCTCAATGCCTGTAAGTTGTATCCGCCTTCGAGCATGGAAATCAACCGTCCTGCACAAATTTCCTGAGCCGCATTCTTGAGCAGTTCCGTCATTTTACCGAAACCCTCCGTCGTCACTTCCATGTTGGCCAAAGGATCATCTTCATGGGCGTCGAAGCCCGCTGAAATAATGATCAGATCGGGTTTAAACCGGGTCATCTCAGGAATGAGCTTGTTTTCAATGAGATCGATATACTCTGCATCGCCGCAATACGCCCGCAAAGGAAAATTGAGCGTGGTTCCCAAGCCATCGCCGGAGCCGGTTTCGTCTTTATCCCCCGTTCCGGGATAAAACGGAAACTGGTGGATGCTGGAATAAAAAACCGAGGGGTCTGAGTAAAAGGAATGCTGGGTGCCGTTGCCATGATGAACGTCCCAGTCGAAAATAAACACCCGGTTCAGATCCCTTTCGCGGATAGCATAGCGGGCGGCGATGGCAACGTTGTTGAACAGGCAAAACCCCATAGCGCGGTTCTGTTCCGCATGGTGGCCGGGAGGACGCACGGCGCAGAAAACATTATCCGCCTCTCCATCCAGAACTAAATCCACCGCTGTCAACCCGGCTCCTGCGGCCAGAATAGCGGCGTCATAAGAGTCTTTGCTGATGACCGTGTCGGCGTCGAGGTTCCGCACCCCTTGTTCACAGGAGGCTTTCACCTGGTCGATGTATCCGGCGCTGTGGTTCATGGCGATCTGCTCAGGGGTCGCGGGCCGGGGCTCGGTAAAAATCAGGTCCGGGGAAATATCCGAACCCTGAATTTTGCCATAAATGGCTTCCAGCCTTCCCGGATTCTCCGGGTGCGGGCTGGTTTCGTGTTTCAGGTAGAGCGGATTATATATAAAGCTGGTTTTTCCCATAACGGTCGCTTCCTTAATTTTAGGAGTTCCCCAGGCAAACAGGTTATTCTTTGTTTACATACGAATCGGTGAGAGAATATCAGAATAAAAAATTCAGGACAAGCGCGGCTGGAATGGATTCTACGATATTGCAAGAAAAAGTGAGAGCAATCGAAAAGGCGGCCAGGAACCTTGGGTTTGACGGCTTTGGCATCACCCGCCCCAAGATTCCGCAAGCGGTGGAAAGATACCAGCGCTGGCTCGCGCTTCAATACGAAGGCGAAATGGGGTATATGAGCCGCTGGGCAGAAAAAAGAGCGGATTTAGACAAGGTTCTCCCCGGCGTTCAAAGCGTGATCTGCTTGCGGACCAATTATTTCCCCAAAGAAAAAGACCTGACCTTTCTGGACGACACCGATCAGGGCGATATTTCGCTTTACGCGCTCAACGACGATTATCACGATATTTTGACTCCACGGCTCAAACAGCTCGAAGAAAAAATCCATCAGGGATTCAACGACTGCCAAACCAAAGTCTATGTGGACACCGGCCCGGTGCTGGAAAAACCGCTGGCCGAGCAAGCCGGCATCGGCTGGGTGGGCAAGCACACCAACCTGATCTCAGAGGGCGTCGGGTCCTGGTATTTCCTTTCTGAGATCCTGACCGACATTCCACTTCCCGAAAGCCAGAAAGCTGTGAACCGTTGTGGCACCTGCCGCGATTGCATCGACATCTGCCCCACACAGGCGATCATAGCGCCCTATGTTCTGGACTCCAGAAGGTGCATTTCCTATTTGACCATCGAGCTCAAGGGCGTGATTCCTGTGAGGTACCGCAAAGCTATTGGCAATCGGATTTATGGCTGCGACGATTGTCAGATCGTTTGCCCGTGGAATTCCTATGCAGTAAAAACCGATGAGGAAGCCTTTCACGAGCGGGAGGGCGTTCGTCGTCTCATCGACTTGATGCGTCTCGATGACGAAGGTTTCAGTCGTCGGTTTCGCAAAAGCCCCGTCAAACGCATCAAACGCCGGGGCTTGTTGCGCAACGTTGCGGTGGCTCTGGGGAATTCAGGAAACCTTGACGCGGTTTCCCCTCTCATTGAGGTTCTCAATGACAAAGAGCCCCTCATTCGCGCCCACGCGGTTTGGGCATTGGGAGAATTGTTGCAAGAAAAAGCACCCACGGTTTTGTGGGAGAACCTCCGGGAAGAAACCGATGAAATGGTGTTGACGGAAATTCGGAATGTTGATAAAACCTTCCGTCGGACGTCCGGCTCGTATTTTTCTAGCGAATAATAAACTCATTGGTAAAATGACTGTCTAAAGCCTATAATTGACTCCGTTTGATCCCAAAGAACCAAAGGATATCACAGGGGCATGAAGGCAATGGATAGGGTGTCACAAGCGCCTGCCCTGTATTTCCTCCCCGCGTAGCGGGGTTAATCCCAAACATACAAAGGACTCATGAGCGAAGACAATAATTTCCGATTCTTAAAAGCGTGCCGTGGCGAGCCGGTAGACGCGACTCCAGTGTGGTTCATGCGCCAGGCGGGACGTTATATGAAGGCCTACCGCGATCTCAAGGAAAAATATTCTTTCCTGGAAATGTGTAAAACCCCGGAACTGGCCACCCAGGTGACCCTGCAACCGGTGAACGCCCTCGACATTGACGCCGCAATTATATTCGCGGATATCCTCCTGCCCCTGGAACCGATGGGAACGGGACTGGAGTTTGTCGCTGGAGATGGCCCCTCGATTCCCCGCCCCGTCAGGGATGTCAAGGCGGTCGATAACCTGCGCCCGGTCAATGCGGAGGAACAATTAGGATTTGTTGGCGATGCTATCCGCATGGTGCGCAGTGAAATATCGGGAAAAGTTCCTTTGATCGGTTTTGCCGGAGCGCCCTTCACCCTGTGCAGTTATATGGTGGAAGGCGGTAAATCCAGAGAATTCAAAACCACCAAAATGATGATGTTTGAGACCCCGGATCTGTGGGAACGCTTGATGGATAAAGTTTGCGTTATGCTGATCGACTATTTGAAGATGCAGGTGAATGCAGGCGCTCAGGCCTTGCAGATATTCGACAGCTGGGTGGGATGCTTAAGCCCGGAGGACTACAGCCGTTATGTTCTGCCTCACACCAAGCGAGTGATTGATGGGTTGAAGGATTGCGGCGTTCCGGTCATCAATTTCAGCACCGGCACATCGACCATGCTGGACCGTGTGGCTAAGGCAGGCGGTGACGTGATCAGTTTTGACTGGCGCATCAATCTCGATGATGCGTGGCGACAAGTGGGTCATGATCAGCCGATTCAAGGCAATCTCGATCCCGTGACTTTGTTTGCACCGCTTCCTGTTATTAAAGAAAGGGTGCACGACATCATGCGCCGCGCCGAAGGTCGGCCCGGTCATATTTTTAATCTGGGACATGGCATATTGCAACACACCCCAGTGGATCATGTAAAAGCCGTTTGCGATATGGTTCACAACTACCGTCATGGGTGAGCGTCCAACCACCGCTTTGTTCTTGATGGCCCACGGGGCGCCCAACGCGGTTGCGGACATTCCCCTGTATCTGAAGAATATTCGGGGCGGGAAAGACTCCACCCCTGAGGTCATCCAATTGATCCAGGAGCGTTACCGGGCCATCGGTGGCAGTTCGCCTTTGCTGGACATCACAAGGGGGCAGGCCGAGGCGCTGGAAAAGTTCGTCAATCAGGATGGGAAAAACGCCTTCAAAGTCTATTTTGGCATGCGTAGCTGGAGCCCCTATATTCGGGACGTTGTTCAGCAGATGGTAAACGATGGCGTGAAAAAGGTTTATGCCCTCTGCCTCGCCCCGCAATACAGCACATGGAGTACCGAGCGTTACTTTAAATCTTTCAAGGAAGCGTTGACGGCATGTGATGCGGAAGATTTGGAGGTTCATTATATATCAAGCTGGTGCGACCATCCCTGCCTGACCGATGCGTTTGTTGAAAAATATGAGCAGGCCATCGAAACGTTGCGACAACAAGGCAAAGACGAGGTTCACACTATATTCACCGTGCACAGCATACCCGCATCTTCTTTGGATGCAGGCGACCCTTACGCCGAGGAATATGAAAAAACCGTACGCAAAATCGTGGAGCGGGTAAAACCGGACCGCTGGACCATGGCTTACCAGAGTCAGGGAATGATTCCGGTCCCCTGGTTGGGGCCGAAGGTCGAAGCAGTTCTTGATAAAATTGCCCGTACTGGCTCTAAGACGGTTTTGGTGGTTCCGGTGGGTTTTGTTTCTGATCATATCGAAATTCTTTACGATATCGATATCGACTTCAAAAATTATGCAAGGGAACGCAAGCTCGACCTTCACCGGACAGAGTCCATGAACCTTTCCCCTGCCTTCATAGAAGCCATGGCTGCGGTGGTGTGGGAAAACCAGGTTTGAAATTCATTGGGATTAAAAACTTTTAATTCCAATTTAATCCAAATTCAATTTTGTTTTTTTTAATCTTAAAAGGAACCGACACTCTAACTGGGATAAGGAACCTGTGATATGGGAAATGCAAAATTGCTGCGTGCACCCTTGACAGCCGTATTGGTTGGGGCCTTGTTTGTTTCTTTGGCAGTGGGGGTGGCCCCCGTGCAGTCAAAAACCGACAAGCTATGGACGGAAAAAAAGCAACCTTCAAAACCTGAAAAAGTTATTATCGGCGGCGATCTTTTCAGCCGGCTGGCGGAAAATCTGAGTCCGGCGGTGGTCAACATCCGTTCCCTGCAGGAGGTCAACCGTCGTTTCTATGGCGATACTCCTTTTGGGATTCCGCGAAAACCAGATCAGCCGTCTTCAGGAGATTACCAGCAAAAAGGCGAAGGGTCGGGTTTTGTCATCCATAAGGATGGGTATATTTTGACCAATGCCCATGTGGTGCTGGGTTCCGATGCGGTTCAGGTGGCGTTGTCGGACGGAAAGTTATTTCGCGGTAAGCCCGTGGGGATCGATTCGATAACGGATATTGCGCTCATCAAGATCGATGCGGGGTATGATTTGCCGGTTTTGCCGTTGGGAAGTTCCGATAAGTTGAAACCTGGAGAATGGGTGATGGCCATTGGCAGTCCCTTCGGATTTGATTTGACGGTAACCGCCGGCATAGTCAGCGGCAAGGGGCGGTCTCTGGGGATGAGCGTGTTTGATGACTTCATTCAAACGGATGCCCCGATCAATCCCGGCAATAGCGGCGGTCCTTTGATCAATACCGAAGGCGAGGTGGTTGGGATAAACACCGCCATTCTTCCTCAGGGTCAAGGGCTTGGGTTTTCCCTGCCGATCGATCTGGTCAAGAAACTCATTCCGCAATTGCTGGAAAAAGGCCGGGTAATTCGTAGTTGGCTGGGTGTCACCGTGCAGGACATTACTTTGGCCGTCAAGGAAACCCTGCGCCTGCCCGTGGATCAGGGATCTCTGGTCACGGAAGTGGTGGCGGGCAGTCCGGCCTACCGGGCAGGGATCAAAGCCAATGATGTCATCCTGAAGTTTGACGGACAGCCGATCAAAAACTCGCGGGAACTTCCGAAACTGATCGCACACACCCCCCCCCGGGGAAAAAATAGCGGTTATCCTGTTTCGCAAAAACAAAAAGATGATGCTCAATGTAGAAGTGGAGGAAATTCCCGATCTTGGAGAACGTTAGGCAGATACGAAATGCTTTTGACTGGATTCCATCTTGAAGCGCCTGCAGGGATCAATCTTTAGAATATCTCGAAAAACTCAACTTTGACTCTGAGCCAATCCCTTATCTAATGGATTGGCGATTGCAAAAGCCAAAAAATATCAATTTTTAAAAGTCCCCTAAAAACTTTAAAATGGAAATCTTATGAATAAGGATTTGCTGAATCCTCAGCAGTTGCAATCCGTATGTCATGTCGATGGTCCGCTCATCGTGGTCGCCGGCGCCGGATCGGGCAAGACGCGGGTGATCACCACCCGGATCGCCCATCTGGTATTGGAAAAAGGAGTTTCGGGGCAACGTATTCTGGCGATCACCTTCACCAACAAGGCCGCCGCCGAGATGAAAGAACGGGTCCGAAAAATACTGGGTAACACCGACTCGCCCCCGTGGATCAGCACCTTTCATTCGTTTTGTCTGAGAATATTGAGACGGCATATTTCCACCCTGGGGTTTCCCGGTGACTTTGTCATTTATGATTCCCAGGACCAGTTGTCTTTGGTCAAACAATGCATGAAGAAAATGTCGATGAATGTGGAGGCGTTCCCGCCTAAATCGATTCTCAATCACATCAGCGGATTCAAGAACGATTTCCTTTTTCCGAAAGATATAGATCGCGACTCGCTTCCCTTTGGCAACAAGATGAAAGCCGCAGAAGTCTATGTGGTGTATCAGGAAGAACTGAAAAAAAATAACGCCCTCGATTTCGATGACCTGCTGATGTGGACCGTGCGCCTGCTTCGAGAAGTGGGGGAGGTGAGCGAGCTTTACAATGATCGGTTTCAATACATCATGGTGGATGAGTTTCAGGACACTAACCTCACTCAGTACCATTTACTCCAACTCATTTCGAAAAAGCACAAAAATGTTTGCGTGGTGGGAGATGACGATCAAAGTATCTACCGCTGGCGCGGAGCCAACCTGGAAAACCTTTCGCATTTCGAAAGAGATTATCCGGGAACCACGGTGATCAAGCTGGAGGAAAACTACCGCTCGACGCAAAACATTTTGAAAGCCGCCGGTGAAGTGGTCAAGGAAAACCTCAACCGCAAACCCAAAACCCTGTGGACCAAAAATGTAGCGGGTGATCCGATCGTTTATTACCGGGCGGAAGACGAGGTCGATGAAGCCAGAAACGTCTGCAAAAAAATTGTCATGTTGAGCCGGGAGAAAGGCATTTCGTTCAACGATATGGCGGTGTTGTATCGCACCAATGCGCAATCGCGGGTGATGGAGGATGCGTTGCGCCGCGAAAGAATTCAGTATCAGGTATTCGGTGGATTGAAATTTTACGCTCGCAAAGAGAACAAGGACATTCTTTCCTATTTGAAGGTGATGTTGAACCCGGATGATTCCGTGGCTTTGAAACGCATCATCAATCTGCCCGTCCGGGGGATCGGAAAAACATCGCTGGATAAAGTCGAAGTCCATTGTGAACAAACGAATATTTCTCTCATGCAAGGGTTGCGAGACGTGGGGACAAACGGTCTGCTGTCCACGGCGGTGAGCAAAAAAATCACGGCATTTGTCGAGATGATGGACGGCTTTTCCGCCTTGTTCCAAAGCGGGTCTCCCGTCGATCTGGTGCGCGAGGTGATTGTGCGTTCAGGGTATGAGGCCATGCTGGATAAAGAGAATACGATTGAAAGCCGGACCCGAAAAGAGAATCTGCAGGAATTGTGCTCGGCTGTGGAGCAGTCGGTGGAAACGCAGGGCCAAAGTCTGCAGGAGTTTTTAGATTCCACCGCGTTGGTTGCGGACATCGATTCTCTCGATGATTCCCGTGGGGTCCTGCCGTTGATGACGCTTCATACCTGCAAGGGTCTGGAGTTTGACGCGGTGTTTATCATCGGCATGGAGGACGGGCTGCTGCCGCATGGCAGTTCCATGTCGGACCCTGCCGAATATGAAGAAGAGCGGCGGCTTTGCTATGTGGGATTCACGCGGGCAAAAAAAATGTTGTTCGTCAGCAACGCCCGGCGCCGGAAAATTTATGGAAACGTATTTAACTATTCACCGTCGCAATTTTTGCTGTCAATTCCAGAAGATATCCTGGAGAAAGAAAGCAGTCTGGGAGGAGAAAAAACGATGCCTTCCTTTTCATCAAATTCGGCATCGAATGTCCCTTCAGGTCCTGCCTACGCCATACGTTCACAATCAAGGTCCGCGGCGGTGGATCAGCCTTATTCCATCGGCTCCAAACTTTTGCATCCGGCCTTTGGCACGGGGGTGGTGATGAACCGCACAGGCAATGAAGACGACTTGAAGCTGGAAATATTTTTCAAGCGACCGCATGGGAAGAAAAAAATCGCCGTCAAGCATGCTAAATTGATTCCCATGTAACCCATTGCATTTCTCACAACAATGAGGGCTTTTAAAAACTTCCCTGAGGTGCAGGGGAATTGAAGGTCACAGGGGGGTACTGGATTTTTGCTGTAAAAGTTTACTCAGTCGGTCTTTCTCCCCCGGCGGCAGTCTCAGGCTGAGAACGATGCGGTCCTCCTCATAGTCTTCCTTGACGATAATAGCCTGTTTGCGGATTTCAGAAATCAAATCGGTTTGCGAATATTTCAGTTCGAGGGTGTAGGGGATCAAACGGTTTTCATAACAACGAATGATCGCCTGTTGAAGGTGTTCGATACCGTCACCCGTTTTGCATGAGATCATAACCGCTTCCGGGGATAAATACCGGGCCTTGGCGAGAAGTTCCGGGTCGCTGATTTGATCGATTTTGTTGAATACCAGAAGAGAGTCTATTTCCTGGGCCCCAAGTTCAGTGAGCACCTGATCGACAGTTTCCATTTGCTTGCGGTAATGAGGATGGCTGAAATCCACCAGCTTGATCAGAAGATCCGCTTCGCGCACCTCGTCCAACGTGCTTTTAAAAGACGCCACCAGATCATGCGGTAGTTTATCTATGAGGCCGACGGTATCCGCAAGAAGCACCGGATAGGGGAAGTTTTTCTTAATTTTGCGAATGGTGGGGTCCAAAGTTGCAAACAGTTTGTCTTCCACCAGGGTGTCGGCTCCGGTCAACCGATTCATCAAGGTGGATTTGCCGACATTGGTGTAACCCACAAGAGCTACGCGGTAGATCCCCTGTCGGCTTTTTCTTTGGGTGACTTTCTCTTTGTCGATTTGTATCAGTTTGCGTTCCAGTTTGGTGATCTCGTTGCGGATGAGACGCCGGTCCAACTGGATCTGCGTTTCCCCCACGTCCTTAAGACCAATACCGCCGCGTTGCCGCGACAGATGACCCCACATGCGGGTCAGCCGGGGCAGGGCATATCTCAACCGCGCCAGTTCGACCTGGGTTTTAGCCTCCCTGGTGTGCGCGTGGTCGTTGAAAATTTCCAGAATGAGCCAGGACCGGTCGATGACCCGGCATTTGAGGATATTTTCCAGGTTGCGGTTTTGTCCCGGTGAAAGTTCGGCATCAAAAATAACCGCGTCAGGCTCGTGGTGGCTGACTGCCTGACCGAGTTCTTCCACCTTGCCGCTTCCCAAAAAGGTTTTGGGGTTGATGGTGGACAACTTCTGCGAAAGCCGGGCGACGGGGTGGTAGTTCGCGGTGGTGGCCAACCCCTCCAGTTCCTCAAAAGAAACCGACATGGAGGTTGCCCGCGGCAACTCGACGCCAACGAGGACCGCTTTCTTTTCTGCAGGAGCCGGTTGTCTATTTTGAGAAAAGGTGATTGTCATAGGATTCCGTTCGATTATAGCGGATTTTTAGGGACAAGCGTGAAGTGTTTGCTGTGAAAACTGGAAATATTGCATTACGCGCCTGGAACCGGTGCCGAATTAAGGCAGGAAGGATTCAGGGCTGGACCTGCAGGACCGGGTAATCCTGGTCGAGAACGAGTTTTTTCTGGGAATCGAATTTTTTTCGGTTGAGCAACCGTCCTTTGCTATGGGTGTAAATGAATTCCAATTTTCCGTCTCTTCTATAGGTTTTTGTCTGGCCTTCCTGCCGATCTTTTTTTAAAGGGTATCTCTAAAAATTGACTAAATGCTCCTAATCGTCAACTTAAGGAGATGGTTTTGTTTTAGTGGAACAGGCGACCTGCCCTTAAAGGTTATACGGAAGTGCGGAATTTAATTCCGCCTTTCCAGCCTGTTCGCACGGGCTAGAAAGCCCGTGCCACCAATATAAGAAATCCTTGTACAGTGTTCGATTTCCTGTAATAAACTAATTTTTAGAGATGCCCTAAAGTTCATTTCCGTTTTCAGGATGCCGTCCTCGTAATACATTTTGACCTTTCCATCGAGGGTGTCGTCTTGGTAGAACCCCTCATCTTTCAATTTTCCATTGCGGAAATACCCGTGGCTGATGCCATGTCGTTTTCCATGTTTGTAGGTCCAGTGGGTCATCAACTCTCCGGAAGGATAGTAAAGTTTACTCACTCCTTCTAAAACTCCATGATGAAAATTTCCTTCCGAGAGCAGGTTGCCTTCCTCATCGTATTTGCGGATGATTTCATGAGGCAGGCCATTTTCATCCAGATGGCCTTTGACGCTCAATTTTCCGTTGGAGTGGTATTTGACAAGCGGTTCGGCAAACGCTGGAACGGATAAAGCCAGAGTTCCTACTAAAAAATATAAGGGCCATCCGATTTTTTGCATGAGGTATTTTGCTTGCTAAAATTCGGTTTTATAATTTTTGGGTGAGGCAGTTACCAAAGAATCTATAAAACTTCGCGTTTCGGCGGCTCTCTCCAGTTCGCGGTTTTTAGTGAATAGATATTCCGCGTTTTTTGCCCTTTCAAGAGCCTCGTTTCTATTTCCAATTTTAGAAAAAACCTTCCCCATAAGAAAGTTGGTATCGCCGTCATTAGGATTCCGCGTGAGGGCCATTTTAAAAGTCCAGAGAGCCAGCTCGTAACTGCCCAGGGCGATCCCTGAATGCGGCGCGTAGCGGGTTAACTTGACCCGTTCTGCATGATCCAAAGAATTCAGATACTGTTGGGACTCAAGATAAGCGTTTCCCAAATCAAGAAAAATCTTGCGGTTATCTCGTCGCTCGCGACTGAGTTGCTTCTGCAACTTTTTTATCAGCCGACTGAACTCGATGAGTTTGGTCTGATGCTCTCTTAGCGAACCCTGTTCTATTTCTGTTTTAAGTTGGCCTATTTCACTTTGCCGGAAGTGAAGAGTTTCACTCAGGTGCAGTTTTTTAATGTCTGCGAGGCGTTGTCTTTCTTTAAGGCTCAACGGCTTGTCTTTGTGGTGGGGTTGAGGGTGCTGGTCTAAATTTTGTTTGGATAAAACTCCATGAAAAATAAAATCGGGCCCGAGACTTGTTGGCGGGGTTGGTTTTGGAACGGACTGAGGTATTTGATATTTTACTGGACGGATTCTTTTTAAAACAACTTTTGGAAGCTTATCTTTACTTATGGATGTCAAAGCCTGAAAATTTTCCTCTTTAAGAGTTGAAAAATCTTTCCTTTGATTTTTCAAAACGATTGAAGTATCAAATTTGGATTGTTTTAAAACCTGCCGGTAATCCTTCAAAAAATCTCCCAAGGCTTCGGATTGAAAAGCTTCCACTTCCACTTCGATAAGGTTTTCAGCGGGGGCGCTGATCCTCTCGCTCCGGGAAGCGCTCTCCTGAGCCTGGGTGGATGTCCCAGCAATCAACAAGGCGAGGAGAAGAAAAGTTAAATTCTGAAAAAGTCGGAAAGTCATTTTATTAAATCTATGGGGCTTTAATTGGAGCAGAAAACCCTCAAATAAAAGGTGCGCGGTATTTCCATATAATTAGTATTAATTATATCAAATATTTGGATGGATATGGGAGGCCGAGGGATTTAATTTTTGAAGAGGTGATTATTAAAAGTGGATTAAATTCTGATTTTTATAGAATTTTTCCGTTATTTTTGCCCTCTTAAAAACAGGGAGTTTGCAATGGGGTTAACTTAAGAACGGAGGCCAGGATGACTCAAGAGATTAGAAAATCTGAGGGCTGCGCACATTTGATACAGGGAAGGTGGTTTGTCGTGTCATTCATTCTGGCTTGGGTTTTATGCCCTTTCCTTGTATATGCCGATGAATGTCCTCAGCCCAGAAACACAAAAAGAGCTCCGGCTGAATATTACCAAAAGGAAAATCCGTTGCCTGCGGATCCTGAAAATATCCTTGCCGGAAAAGTTCTTTTCGAGAAAAAAGCCAAGCCCCTGCCCTGCATGCAGTGTCACAGTTTGGATGGAACCGGAAACGGTCCCATGGCATTCGGGCTGAACCCTCGCCCGAGAAATTTCACCTGCGCTCAAACCATCAAGGGGGTGCCGGATGGACAGCTTTTCTGGATCATCCAGAACGGTTCAAAAGGGACTGGAATGCCAGCCTTTAAGAAACTTGAAGATGAAGAGATCTGGCAATTGATTCTCTATATTCGCAAACTGGCTCTGACGCGGATGGTGGAGTTTCGGCGATAAAGTTCGAACCGAAATCAGAATGCATTGTGCGTCGTGAGCAAACTAGCTGAAGGAGTGGGTGGAGTCTCTGCTGTAGAAATTTGAAACTGTAGCTGGTTCAGCGGCTCGCGAGGAGGGTTTGCTGCGAGTTGGGTCCAGCCCAGGGCTGTCCACAAGTTTCAGTCCGGTAGCATTTAATTTTTTTCGTTCGACCCTTTCCAGGGGTGTTTCCGGGGAAGCCATCGAGACACGTTTTGCATGTAAAGGTGGTAAGGGTCGCCAAACCGGCTGAGCAGTTTTGGTTCCTCGATCAGAGGAATATAGAGCAGGTTGGCAGCCACAAAAAACGAGAACCACAGGAATATAAGCAGGGAGCCCGATAGCAGACTTTCTCCCAGCAGAACGCAGAAGACGCCTTCCATCATCGGGTTGCGAACATGGCGGTAAATCCCGCGAATGACCAGGTTTTTGGGTGGGTCCCAGGGGGAGGGCGTCCCATCGCCATGATCGGTGAAAAGAGAAACACAGGAATAAGCGATAACGATCCCCACTGCAATTAAGAGACCTCCCGGTATTCCGCGAACCAGATCAAAACCATAATTGAAGGGTGTAAGAAAATCGGATTGACTGGAAACCCAAAGTATCAGCCCTGGAATGACAACCATGACATTGAAAGGAAAGATAAAAAAAACCTTGATAAGTTGAGGGGTCACTTTCATCGGAAATTCCTTTCAAGAGGGAAGTCGGAAGCCTTTCATTGTCGCAAAAGTTTGTAGGCCTCGGGAAAAATAAGTTGCTCCCAAAGTATATACTGCCGGGCGGAAGGATGGATCCCATCTTCCACAAACATGTTCTTCTGATCGCAAAAGGTTTGCGATAACGGAAAAATATCCGCCACGGGGAGCCCTCTTACCGTTGCTTCCTTTTGAATGATCGCGTTGTATTTTAAAATTCCCCTGGAGATATTACGGCCATAGCCGTGGATTTCCCCTCGGGGTGCGCAGGAAAAGTCGGGCAAGGTGACGATCAGCAACCGCTCAGGACGAGGGAGTTCCTTCTGCATGCGATCTAGCAAAATTCTCAAGTTAGCAATAAATTTGTTTCTTCCCGATCCGTGAATCCAATCGTTCACCCCGATCAATAAGGTAACAAACGTGGGGTTGGCGTTCTCAAATGCCGGAAGCTCGTCCCGGATAGCGTCCTCCACCTTCCAGCCCGTTTGTGAGGGATTGGCTGTCAGTTCGATATCAACTCCAGAAGAAACCAGGTGACGGGTCAACAACGCCGGCCAGCAGTCCTTTTCGGCAACTCCCTCACAGATCGTATAGGAATCGCCGACGGCGACATAGCGGATCGTTTCCGCGTGGGCGGGAAATAAATTTGCACCTGATAGAATAAAAACCCCAAAGACGATTGATGCGAAGACCCATTGGGATATTTCTCCTGGACTCATCTCTGGAACATTTTTTGGAACCGTATCAACTGCTACGCAAACGGTAGCCATTGCAGCGGAAGGTGCTTTAGGTGTCAGCAGGTTATTTATTGAATAAGGGAATCAGATGATACACCGCTCCCACGGCTACAGTGATGTAAAACAAAATCCCGAAAAGGTTCCAAAGAGTTTCTTTAAGAGGCCGGGATGGGGAATTGGAAACTTTCGCCTGTTTGGTTGCAGTAGAATTCATAAGTCCTTCTTTCTAAAGGCCGAGTCGCCGGAGTTGAACAGAATCGTGAAATAGTTGGGTTGCAGGTATTTTATAGGTTTCCTGAAGAACCTCAACTTTTTTTGCAGGATTTTTAAGTTTTCAATTCAGGCTTTACCGGGCGGGTTAGATATGATGAAATAACGGAACTTTTGTCCTTAAAATATTTTATCGGTCGTTTTTCCTTAGGTTGGATAAAAAAGGAAAACGCCATAACCATAAAGAGACACTTAATGAAGATCAAAATGGCCGAGTTGATCGGCGAAAAATGCGAATCCATTGATGATGGCGAAAAACTGTATCAACTTCTTATTGTGGAATTGCGAAACGGCAGATCTGTGGAGTTGGATTTCACCGATGTCTCAAGTGTCATCACCCCTTTTCTGAACGCAAGTCTCGGAAAGCTATTGGATCTATTCGAGAAAGAAACGTTGATGGAAAAATTGATCCTCTGTCATATTTCTGCGGATCATTTGCGTAGAGTCAACGAGTTTATCGACTTCAAGCATAAAAAAAACTCGGAGGCCACGACCCGTGAGTTGATGCAGGATCTGTTTGAGGAAGATGAACTGGGAGATGACTGATGGGAATCTGGGATATTTTCGCAGAAGGAAGGACCCTCAAAAAACACAAGGAACGTTTGCAAAGTAATCCGGACGATGCCGAGGCGCATTTTTACCTGGCCTCCGCCTATGAAGAAAAAGGACGACTCCAGGACGCCATCAACGAATTCAAGGAAACTTTGCGCATAAACCCTAAATCCGCTGAAGCACATTTTAATCTGGGGATTCTATACGAAAAGGTCAATGACGGGAGAAACGCCATCCTGCATATCCTCAAGGCCGGGAACCTGTTTGGGGAAAAGGGCGACCCGCACAACAAAGAACGAGCCTTGAAACGCCTGCGGGACTATTACCAGAAATTCGGTTTCAAGCCCGAAGATTTCCCTGAAGATTGAGGGGAAACTTTAAGGCCCCAGTTGCCGGATGGCTTCATACACCACGATACTCACCGCATTGGCCAGATTGAGCGAGCGCACCCGGTCATCGTATAAGGGAATACGATACAGAGGCTGAATCCCTATACCTTTCAATTCTTCCGAAAATCCTTCCGTCTCACTGCCAAAAAAGAGATAAGACCCTGCCTGAAACTGATGATCAAAATAAGAAGTTTCCGCTTTCGTGGAAAAGAAGGCCTTGGGGGAGTCCTCCGGGATAGACTCAAAGAAGGTTTTCAGGTCTTTGTGGATCACTACTTGAACGTGCTTCCAGTAATCCAGCCCGGCGCGTTTGAGTTGTTTGTCATTGATTTCAAAGCCCAGTGGCTCTATCAGATGCAATGTGCTTCCGGTTGCCAGGCAGAGCCTGCCGATGGACCCGGTATTCCCGTGGATCTTGGGTTCCACCAAAACGATGTTCAAATTATGAGGCATGGATTTATTACCCTTTACGTGTCTTAAAAAATGTTCCTGAATGCAGTCAGATTTTATGAAATTATAACCACTATCAATGAAATCAATTTACTTCAAACAAATAGGGCTTGAAGGATAAAAAAAAGTGGCAGGGCTGAAATCCCGGTCTTATATTAAAACTTGTGAGTTGTTATGAAAAATACGCCATAAATTGAAATTTTAATACTTTAAAGAATGGGGATCGGTTTCCCCATTCAGTAGCGCAATACTCGTTCTTTTATGAAATATTTGAGAAGAGAGGGTGGTTAGAATGACCAGACATGAGACCCATCATTTTTCAAAAGAACATGAATCGCATTTGGAAGAAATCGGCGATTACATGGCATCGCCAGTGTCCAGCATTGACCACGATTCCACAGTTCAGGAAGCGGCGCAAATCATGCAAACGAAGCATATCGGATCTGTTTTTGTTAAGGAAAATGACAAATTTGTAGGAATTATCACTGAAAATGATCTGTCGCGCAAGGTCGTTGCCAAAGGTCTGGATTCGGAAACAACAAAAGTGTCCCAAATAATGACAGAACCCTTAGTCACTTTGGATTGTATGGAACATGTCGCAAAAGCCAATCAGTTGATGGCCCAAAAAAAAATACGCCATTTGGGGATAACAAAAAATGGTGAAATAATTGGTGTGCTATCTGTCAAAGATCTGGTTTCGTTTTATGCCAATCCGAGATTGAGAACCTGGTAGGAAATGGTCAAGGCTGCTCATTTAAACTGAGAATGTACGGAAAATAAATTAAAGCAAAATAATGTTGAGTTTTATTCCTTATTGAGAAGGGACGTATAGTCATGACAAAAAATATTTCCAAACAAGAACCGGGGAATCCCGATATTTTGCTCGATGAGATTGGGGAGTTTATGAGTTCCCCGGTATTCAGTATAGATCACGAATCCACGGTCCAGGAGGCGGCGCAATACATGCAGGCCAGTAATATTGGTTCCCTTCTGGTCAAGGAGTTTGATATTTATGTGGGGATGGTTACCGAAACCGATTTATCCCGCAAGGTGGTCGGCCTGGGATTGAATCCGGAAACAACACAGGTGACCGAGATCATGGCCCAGCCACTGCAAACCATGGATCGGTTTTTTCCGGTTGAGGAGGCCAGCCAGTTTATGCATAGCAATAAGATTCGTCATTTGCCTGTGACCGAGGATGAAAAAATTGTGGGCATCTTGTCTGTAAAAGACCTGGTGGCCTACTATGCAAAATCGTCCTTTAAGATGCAGGAATGAGGATCGGGTTATTTTTTTGGTGAGGAAAAAATCCGTGCGCGGGGTGGGTTCAGGATGACCGGCTATCCTTGGGCAGGGTTCTGCGTTTACAGGAAGCGGTGTTTTTTATTCCAGTTCACGGTTTCCGATAAACCTTTTTTCAAATCATATTGAGGTTGAAATTTAAAATCTTCAAAAAAACGATTGGATGAAGCGGTCCAGGTGCTTTGTCGGATATCGGTGATCCTTTGACTATCCAACAGCGGGGCGTTTTTCAGGTAGATGGACAAAAAGTCCATGAAGAGTCCTAAAAAAATCAATAAACCGTCGGGAATTCGAATAGAGCGGATGCGAACATTCAGCAGTCGAGTTGTTGTTTCGACCACTTCGTCCCAAAGGTGGTAGCCGCCATCGGTAATGAAATAGACATTATTTTTAGGCGAGGAAGTAACAGCGGCCCTGAGCATGGCTTGCACAAGATCCGTAATGTAAATAAGGGAGAGGGTGCGTTGCCGGCTTCCTAACTGCAGGTTCCAGCCCTTGGAAATTCCTTTGATAAAAGAGAGAAAGTTGACTTCCCTGGGGCCATAAACGACAGGGGGACGAAGGATTACGATCGGCAGTGACGTCGAATAGTGTCGGGCGATTTCCTCTCCGGCAAGTTTGGATTTTCCATAATGGGTGAGAGGTTTGCAGGGGGTGTCCTCATCAACCGGTTGGCCCGGCAGAGAAGGGCCCACGGCAGCCAGGCTGCTGATATGCACGATTCGTTTTATATTTTCCCCATGGGCGACACATTTTTCATAGAGAACTTTACAGGCATGGGCATTGACCTGGAAAAAATCCTCCCTCGTTTTTGCACGGGTCAGGCCGGCGCAATGAAATACATAGTCTATTTTTTCCAGACAGTCTTCGAGGGGTACGGACTTTGTTAAACTTCCGTAATGCAGCTGGACTTTGGTCCGGTCGAGCCAGCGCAAGTCGCTTGTCCTCTGGACCAGGCAATGAACCTTGCAATGATGCTGTAACAGAGCATCGACCAGGTGACTGCCAATAAATCCGGAAGCTCCTGTCACCAAAACGGTGGAATGCCCCAGCGTGTCTTTTTGGTTCATGAATAATCTCAGTTAAGGAATAAACTTTTTCCTCAGCCACGGTCAGGAATCGCTGGTTTCCCAGCACGGCAGTATTTCTTTGGACATTGAGAGGTACCGGCCCAAATAGAGCCGTTAATCGGCACGTAATATTTGTGAATGATCCTGAATGCTGAATAGGTCTTCGGACAATGGACCGTATAGAGAGGGGTGCCGCAGCCCCGCGCTATTGAGAAATGATTCCCAATTTTTTTCCGAGCTTTTTAAAGGACGCCAGCGCTTTGTCCAAATCCTCTTGGTTATGGCAGGAAGTAAAACTTGTTCGGATCATGGCATTGTGGGGAGGAACTACGGGGGAAACCGCCACGCCTGCAAAAATCCCATCATCAAATAGAAGCTGATTCATCAATAAAGTCAGTTCTTCGCCGCCAATTTTAATGGGAACAATGGGAACGGGATTGTTATTCACCTGGAATCCCATATCAAAGAATCCCTTTTTGACATAAGAAGTGTTCTCATGGAGCGTTTGCATGCGCTCCGGTTCGTTTATCATAATATCGAGAGCTTCTGTAACCCCAGCGACGGATGCAGGGGGCAACGCGGCTGTGAATATGAAAGCGGATGCCTTGTGACGGATGAATTCAGTGACTTTTTTCTTGCCGGAAACAAACCCTCCGATGGACCCCAGGCTCTTGGAAAAAGTTCCGACATAGATATCGACTTCTTTTTCCAGATTAAAATAATGGGTCACTCCTTTTCCTTGATCGCCTAAAACACCGAGTCCGTGGGCTTCGTCCACGAGGACCGTGGCCTTGTAATCCCTGGCCAACCGCACAATTTCTGGAAGGTTGGCGATGTCCCCGCTCATACTGAATATGCTGTCGGTAATAATGAGCTTGCCGTCAACGTCGGAATATTTTTTTAGATTGTGTTCGAGGTGATCCATGTCGTTATGACGGTAGCGGACGGTTTGCCCAGGGGAAATGGCGCATCCCTCATAAATGCTGGCATGGTTTTCCCGGTCCGAAAAAGCGATGTCTTTTCTTCCCAGGAGACAGGCAATGGTTCCCTGGTTGGCCTGGAAACCGGTGGACATTACAATGGTATCTTCTCGACTGAGAAAACGGGAAAGCTCTTTTTCCAGATTATTATGCAGACTGAAGGTCCCGTTCAAAAAGCGACTGCCGGTGCAACCGGCGCCGAATCGGGCAAGAGCGTCCTGTCCGGCTCGGATCACCCGCAAATCCTGAGTCAAACCCAGATAATTATTGGTCGATACAGTAAGGACTTTTTTCCCGTTGATGGTGACCCAGGCTCCATCCGTTTCCTCAATCTCCCGGAAAAATGGGTAGATGCCCAGATCTTTTGCCAAGTCGGGAGCGTTGTAACTAAAACATTTGGAGAGCAGGCCGTTGCCCTTTTCGGAGGTGAACCGTAGGTGGGAGTTCTCAAAATTGAATTCCTTTTTAAGGAGGGCAACAATTTTGCTTCGCTTCAGATGCGGCGGTACATCGTCTTGAACTTCGTCCGCAATATTAAGATTAAAATATTTCTCCATGTCTGGAAGCAATTTTTACCTGTAGAATTTTGGATTCGATTTTAAAAGACTTTGAAAACCTAAAAGAGAAAGATTTTCAGATACTTGGCCACGAAAGAAATTTAAACTTAAGACTCTATTAATCAACAGCCTAAAAAACATGCCTAGGTTACCATCAAACCTTATTTTACACAAGGTGAACTCGAAAATTGATTATGAATTTTCGGTAAAATTTGAGGGAAGGGGCCATTTTATCTGGGATGTGGGACTTTACTGATTCCTAAGTGACCGATTGATTTGAACAGTCAAAATTTTTTACTGAGGAAAACCCCTGTCTCTATTCAAAGTTGAAAGTTTATTGACCAAATTTGCGACTGTCGGGTGATTTGAGCCAAGTGTTTCCGCTCTTATTTTTAGGGAGCGCTGGTACAGCGATTGAGCCTCTGAAAATTTACCCTGGTTTTCATAGAGCAAAGCCAGGTTGTTGAAAAGAATAGCCACCAATGGATGGTTTTCATCGAGGAACTTCGCAGAAAATTTAAGCGAGCGTAAAAACATGGCTTCGGCGGTGGTATGATCCCCCATTTTTCTCTTCAACTCCCCAAGATTATTGAGGGCCTGAGCGAACCCTGCGGGGTTGCTCCGCAAATCATGGTCCATCAACTGCAACGCCTGTAAGGCAAAAGGAACCGCTGTCGCATATTGCTTGGATTTGTAAAGAGTGGCCACATGGCGGTTTAACTTTTTGAATTGGGTGACACTCTGATTTGCAGATACCGGAGGACCGGAAAAAACGAGGGTTACTAAAAAACATAGCAAGCCGAAAAGTAATTTATGGAACAGAAAATTTTTTTTCATTTGAAAAACTCCAGACATGAGGATTAAAAACTCTCCTTTATCCACAATTGTATTCGGATTGATACCTGGCCAGAGTATGGTCACAGGTGATGGTTTCTGAGTTGATCACGCCACAAAAGGAAAATTTATGTCTTGGCGTTGGAAGACAAGGATTAGCAGTACCTGAAAGACCGTGGGAGCTTGTATTTGTGTCTAATACCCTGATGGACACAAATTTGTATCGTCGTGGTGGTGTCAGTGTTTTTCCTCTTTATCTTTACCATGCGAACCTTGAAGCTTTAGAAACCAAGACCCCAAATCTGGATCAAAAAATCTATGGAAAGTTCAAAGATGCCGTTTCAGATGTGACACCGGAAAACCTGTTCGATTATATCTATGCCGTCCTGCACAGCTCTGCCTATCGCAAGCGTTATGCTGAATTTTTAAAGTCCGATTTTCCGCGTATTCCGTATCCATCCGATCCTGAAACTTTCCATGCTTTGGCTGAATACGGAACACAACTTCGTGAATTGCATTTAATGGAAAGCGACAGGCTGAATGCCCCGATCACCACCTATCCGGTGGACGGCGACCATGAGGTTAACAAGCCGCGCTTTGAGGACGGAAACGTCTGGATCAACGACACGCAGTATTTCGGCGGTGTGCCGCAAGTGGCGTGGGAGTTTTATATTGGCGGTTATCAACCGGCACAGAAATGGCTGAAAGACCGCAAAGGCCGTAAGCTGTCCATTGACGACATTCGCCACTGGCAGGGCATTATCGTGGCCTTGACCGAAACCGATAAAATCATGCGGCAGATCGACTCCATAAACTTCCTACCGAAAGACAAAAAATAATTTAATCCGAGAAATTTACTAGCCAAATTCTTCCTGAAGCAATTTTCATACCCCAGTAAATTCCCTTCCGGCTTTCCATCCCAAACTAACTGCAACTTTTTCCCAAACTAAATGCGCGGTTATACCAGAATGAGTTTTTTATAATTTTTGTTAAACATATGAAGCGTCTCCTTCTAAATCTCAAAGGTTTGTATGATTAATTAATAGGGGTTGTTGCCATTGTTCTGATCGATGGAGCCTGCGCCATTGTTGTTTTGCGCGGCTGTGTTTCCGTCTGTGGTGGCATTGCCGTCGACGTTATTGCCATCGCCTTTCACATCAATATTTACCTGGCTCCCAATGGCAACCGCATTACCATTAAAACAAGCGCCATCGATGTTGCAATTTTGCGTGCTGTAATTCGAGCTGTTGTCCGTACTATAGTAATTAGTGTCGAACCCGCCGTCTTCAACGAATTCAATGGCAAGCGCCTGGTTTAGCAGGTTGGCTTTTTCCGCAGGGGAAGGAAATCCCCAGCTGTTGTTCCAATCCGAGGAAGCGGGATCGGCAACGGCTGAGCCGACACTCAGAAGTAAAGCCATGGTTGCAAGCATCAAAATTTTTCCTGGGAATTTACACATGATTGACCTCTCTTTTTAAAAGTTGTTTTAACTGTGAAACATGGGAAATATTCAAAATGGGTATCCGGCCCGTGTGAAACCATGTGGATCAAACTGTCGTGAGGTTCATGATGCCGGGCGGGTGTTAAGATTTCGTTAAGGCGATGTCACTGTTGAATAAATTCTGACATCCGATAGGGTGATGATCTGTTGATGTCTGGGAGTGGGGTGGAAATCCAGTCCTGGGAAGGGCTCTAGGCGGTTGATGGGCAGTCGGGGGCAGGTTTTGTCAGCGGATGATTTGTTGCTTCTTCTAGTTTTTGATAGAAAATCAAACCCTTCCCGATTTGATGAGAATGGACGAGGAATATTAAAATCTGATGCAGGTGTTGTTGCGGAGAAGTCACAATCAATGGGTTGAGTTGTGGATTTGCCATTGACCTTGTATGGGAATCACTTCTATAAAAGCGCACTCTCTTGCCTGCAGGGGAATATAAAAGGACATCTTGAAAATCAAACGAAGACTATGATCCCATCCCTTGCAACTAGGGAAGCGATTGTGAAGGGCCGCGAATATCAATTTTAGAAGTCTCTTTAATATAATCTGGACCTATTTACGCAGGGCTGGTATGGTTGCAGACGTTTTTCGTCCTCATTCAATTCTGGCCCAACTCCCTAAACTTATTTATCCAAAAATTTTATTAAAAATCATTGCTTATGTGTGGTCTTACCGGTTTCATCAACTTAACGAATGACGGGTCAAAGTGTGAGGACTATTTAAGGCAAATGAATTCCGCCTTGACCCACCGGGGCCCGGACGATGAAGGCTATTGGATGGATTCGCAATTGTCGTTGGGGTTGGCTCACCGGCGTCTCTCGATTCTGGATCTTTCGCCGCAGGGACACCAACCCATGGTCTCTGCCAGCGAGCGTTACGTCATCGCTTATAACGGAGAGGTATACAACTTTGCGGCTCTGCGTGACCAATTGAGTTGCAACCAATGGCGAGGGCATTCAGACACCGAGGTCATGCTGGCCGCCATCGAGGAATGGGGATTAGAGAAAGCGGTCAAGAATTTTATAGGCATGTTCGCTTTTGCCCTGTGGGATAAAAAAGAACAGTTGCTTCACCTCGGGCGCGACCGATTGGGCATTAAACCCCTTTACTACGGTTGGCAGGGAAATTCCTTTTTGTTTGGCTCGGAATTGAAGGCGCTGCAAGCGCATCCTGAATTCAAAAGAGTCATTGACCGCAACTCCCTGGCGTTGTTGATGCGCCACAATTATATTCCCGCACCCTATTCGATTTATGCAGGCATTAAAAAGCTTCTTCCCGGTCACATATTCACCCTGTCCCTGAAGGACCCAAAAAACGCTTCCGATTCTGTCGCCTATTGGTCGGCTAAGGAAGTGGTGGAGCAGGGAATACGGAATCCATTTGCCGGATCGGAACAGGAAGCCATGCAACAATTTGAGACCCTCCTGGCCGATGCCGTCAAACTGCGAATGATATCCGATGTGCCCTTGGGGGCTTTTTTGTCCGGTGGCGTCGATTCATCCACGGTGGTTGCCTTGATGCAGGCGCAAAGCAGTCAACCGGTGAAAACTTTTTCCATCGGGTTTTTGGAGGATGAGTACAACGAAGCCCAGCATGCCAAACTGGTGGCCAATCATCTGGGAACCGATCATACGGAACTTTATGTGACTCCCGAGGAGGCCAGGGCGGTCATACCGCGACTGCCCACATTATATGACGAGCCGTTTGCGGACTCTTCGCAGATTCCGACGTTTCTCGTTTCGGAATTAGCCCGTAAAAAGGTCACCGTGAGTTTGTCCGGGGATGGCGGAGATGAGCTCTTAGCCGGTTATCATCGTTACGACCGGGCCAGTATTATCTGGAATAAAATCAAGTGGTGTCCTTTTTTGCTCAGAAAATTTATTTCCCAGGCCCTGGTCACCGTTCCTCCGCAAATCTGGGATGGAATTTTCAATCGCCTCCGGTTTATGCTTCCTCCCAAGCTGAGGTTTGCAAATACCGGGCACAAGCTTCATGTTCTTTCAAGTTTGTTGAATCCTGAAAATGGTGAAGCCCTTTATACCGGGCTGGTTTCCCATTGGAAAAATCCATCGTCCGTGGTTTTAGGGTCGATGGAACCCCCGACCCCGTTTTCGACCAAAGAAGACTGGAAAATTCTTCCCGATTACACCACGCGAATGATGTTTCTGGATCTCATCACGTATTTGCCGGACGATATTTTGACCAAAGTGGACCGGGCCAGCATGGGGGTCAGTTTGGAGGCCAGAGTCCCTCTGCTGGACCATCGGGTGGTGGAGTTTGCCGCGCGGATTCCAATGAGCATGAAAGTCAAAAACGGGGAAAGCAAGTGGCTGTTGAAACAAATTCTGTATAAATACGTTCCCAGAAATCTGATCGAAAGGCCCAAGATGGGGTTTGGCGTTCCAATGGGAACCTGGCTGAGCGGACCTCTAAGAGAATGGGCGGAGGAATTGATGGATGAAAAAAGGCTGCAAAGGGAAGGCTATTTCAACCCGGAGTTGGTGCGGTTGAAATGGTCTGAGCATCTTTCGGGGAAAAGAAACTGGCAATATGTGATATGGAATATATTAATGTTTCAAGCCTGGTTGCAAGAGAATCAGAGTTGAGCTATCTAATTAAAAAATAAGCTGCTTTTTGAAAATTAATATTAAATCCCATCACTCAATTCTCATTGGTTCAAAAATATTGCAAAATAGGCATTAAGTTTATTTTCAACAATACCGTTAAAAAATAGAGGCAGTTTAAAGGCCAAGAAAGGTCTAACACTTTTGCAAGGTGGCATGCTATGGAAAAGGTAAAAGTCAGTTATCCCATCCCCGTGGATTTAAGCACAGGAAGCGATTCGTACGGTTCCGGCCAGTTCATCAGTAATCAATGTTTGAGTTAAGGTAGGAATCAAAGTCAAAAGATTTTTTCTTGTCTTTTACCTCATCATCATCAGCAAGATCTTCACTCATTTCTTCTACAAAGTCAAAATAAGAGAACTCTTCT
>JAQCGX010000009.1 GCA_027619975.1 Nitrospinota bacterium | reverse complement strand
GCTCATCATGAATGAGTCTTTTATTCCGGGTTATTAGGGCGCGAAACCCTTCAGGGTTTTAGTGTTCCAGCCAGCGGGAGGGGTGCTCCCCCGCAAGCCCCGCAATCCAACGCCCCATAATAGGGATTGTTGTCTGTCTCACTTCCATGGCCACAGAGGCACACCAACCGCGCAAAATTTCTGGTGAGCCCCATGGCACGCAAACCATTTTCGATAAAAGTCGCCCGTTCCGAAAGAGAAAATCCCCGAGAAAGCCCGTCAGGAATCCCATCCGCATTCACTTCTCCGATCCTGGGATTTTGAGGATCAGATGGCGTGGAAATTGAGATCTGGGTTGGAACTCTATGCGTCAACCAACTCTGGATCGTAGAGGTCAGTTTACGAAATATTTTTTGAAATAAGGTCTTGCCCACCAAACCCAGGCTAAAAAAGAAACCAAACACATCAATTACCATCATCGACCCAATAGGATGATGCTTCAGATCGTGGAAAAGATGCTGTCCCAGTTGGCTCCAACGAGTACCCGAAGAATATTTTTCTAAGGCCGTCCATTCGCCCAACCGAGGAGTTTCCCTCACCGCATGGTTGGGAGTCAATAACACCGGACATAAATCGGCACGTTGATTGCTATCAAAAGCTTGATGGTTAATGGAAATGCCAAAAAATCCTGCAAATCCAAACGTTTCATAGGGACCTTGGGCTTCAATATGGCGACGAAATGATTCAGAACGTACATCAATACAAAAAACCAGTTGTGCATGGGGACGGATTTTCAATTCCGGTACCGTTCCACGATGCGCTGAAATATTTCTAAGTATCTTCTCTCGAAAGGAATCTTCGTACGCCTCAATCCATACCCTTCCATGCTGATCGGCAGGAAATTGATCTATCCATTGCAACAACATCTGGGCATCGGTAAGCGAGAGATTGTGAACTTCCCCTGGAGTTAACTCAAGAAACTGTGCCAAATGGAATAATCGCCAGGCATGCCGACATTTCATTTGTTTGGTTGGATCCCCAGATTGTCCTCCATGCCCCATTCGTTGGTGGTATTCTTCGGGTCGATCATTCCAATATGCAGTCAGGGTAGAAACCGTCCCATCAATTCCCCATTCTTGTTGGCACTTGATGTTGGTCAACTCCACTTCATAGAATAAACGCACGGCCAGATATTGTGTGGTGTCAATGGGGTGTTTTTGTTGCGCATGGTATGCTGGGTGTTCCCCAAGCCACCGTATGTATCGCGTCCAGCCTGGCAATAATGATAGTTGCCTTGAGAGATAATCTTTCCATTGTTCCTGGGGAATTTCGAGTTGGTGCAAGCTGGACCAAATCACGTCCTCTGGAGCGGCAGAAAGGCTATGAACCTTTTGGGCGAAATCTTTAACTCCGAGAAGCTGCCCCGAAAAATCTTTCTGCGCCAGGTTCCGCCATACTTGATAGAAACCTTCTTTTCGGCCAGGCATTTCCCAGCCAGCTAATCCTTCATCAAGGAACGCCGCGACCCATTTGATGAGTTGATTATTGATTTGCTCGACCACGCCACCCTCGGTCAAATCATCAATCCAATCGCTGATGGTCCGTTGAGGCGGCAAGGAAATGGGTGCAGACATTTGCGAATGCGAAACCTCAAAGTTTTGAGATGACGCATGAAAATCAGATAGCTCGAATGTGGCTAACACACTCTTCCATAAATTCGTCAGGCAGGCCTCTTCTGGATGCTCAAGGCACAGCTCATTTTCTTTGATGGTTTGTTCAATAATTCGTTTTCGGGATTCCTCGGAAAGATCTTGCCGAAACTGTTTTGTAGCTCCACCACCGCTTAACTCCCATTCCAGGAGGGATAGTGGCAATTCCTCGAAGCCAAAAAGCACGTGTAATTGCCAAACACCTTTGGGGGAAACCTTTCGACCTCCAACATCAATAGAAACTTGTTCATCCGGGCGAGGTCCAACCCTGGTAAAAGCACGCTCAAAACTTTCTTGGGTAATACGGCCATTTCGGTAAAATTGACGATACTCCCCATTCGCGAGATACCCATTTCCACCCAGGAGGTCCTTGCCTTTTCGAACAGCTTGATCAAACGGCAGATATTCCAATCCATGAATGGGATTTTGCGAGACCATGGTCCGCATGGGCCAAAACGGTGCAATTGGCTCACTGGCGTTCAATACAATTTGCCGGACCTGATCACGATCTTCAGGGGAAAGGGACTTCAATGAAATAGTACTCATATAGAGCGACTTATACCTGTCTTTAACATAAGGGCATCTCTAAAAATTGACAACGACGCCGAATCGCCAATTCAAAGACGCGTCTTTTGTTTTAGTAGGACAGGCTTTCCTGCCTGTCCGCACGGGCTGGAAAGCCCGTGCCACTGATTTAAGTAAATTTTGCACACGAGTCTATTTTCTGTGAAAACTAATTTTTAGAGATGCCCATAAAAAAGACCAACCACTTCACGGTTGGCTTATGCTGCGGTTGATCTCAAAAACTGAATGAGTCAAACACCCACAGCCTATGAAAAAAATGAAAATCAAGCCTGGAATGACTATCCCTTTCAGTTTGCAAAAAAGAAAGCAGAAGTTTAATCTTTACCTGGGGAAAACAATAATTTATACCATATAGCTTTTACTTTTCCAATCATCTTTCGGTCTCCCCTAATAAATTTGTTTTTTTGAAAGAATGATTTGCAACCCATTGATTTTAATTATACTTTTTATAAAAAAATAATTCGAATTAACGGAATCATTCAAAAACGATTTCCGGGGGAATCCGTGAGCCGGCAGAGCTCAAGATACCGGCAAAAGGTTGTTGTCCGCCTGCCAAATCACCGCGCCGCTCTTGGGTTTGGTGGGGATATTCGAGATTACCCTCCAGGTAGCGTTTGTTTCCTGCCATCAGTTTATTTAGTGAATCCTGTCCGGTCATGGTATTGAATCCATTTGAGTTAGTGGTTCTATACTATCGGAACCAGCCTTTTATGTAGTGGGTAATACAGCGCTTTTTTAATGGGCCGTGATTCATCCTTAAACTTTATCAGTTCTTCATACTGATCCAGCTGCGGTTTATAGCGTTTGATTTCTTCTTCTAAATAATGCTCCAGTCCCGCGCCCTGGTGTTCCCCGGTTTTGTAATCTATGATCCAGCGCACGCCATGTTCATCAATGAAGGTACGGTCGAGAATTTTATTGATATAATTATTTTTGCTAGTTCCTGTCAACGGGTATTCGGAATGACTGTCTTCGTGTTGTCTCAGTATCCATTGCCCCGTTTCATCTTCAAGCGTATTTTTAAGAGCCCTCATGCCTGTTCGGACTGTTTCCTTCATTTGAGCCGGAGACAGCCCCTCTTCAAGGAGGGCGGTTTCAAGCATGTGCTCTTGAGTGTTTGTGGTGGATGACGACCAACGACCCGTGTCGCCATCGGCTATGTCTTTGAAACACCGATGCAGAACATTTCCAAGACAGCGAGCCTGATTTCCGGCCCAGACATATTCTGGGTGCAGATCTTCATTATCTTCAGTTTCCGGTGCTGTTTCAATTTCAATATTCGGAAGAATTTGTGGTGTTTTATAAATACTTGGTAATCGATTCAGGGAGTGTGAAGGCTCTTTTTTTTCTTTGGAGACCTCTGGCACTGAGGCCTCATCGTCCGACCCTGAAAGACCCCGTGTCCATTCATCTTCTAGGTAGGGCCAAAGTTTGGATAGCAACGTATTTTTGGCAGGGCAGGGAGGGGCTCCATTTTTTTGCGCCACATGTCCAAACAGGTGCAGTTGTTTTTTTGTCCGCGTGACGGCAACGTAAAGGATACGCAGGGATTCGAACGCGTCTTTTTTACGGTCCATGCGGGCCAGGAAATCATAGATCTGAGAATTGGCGCCCCCGCTTTCTTCAATGGGGGCCAGGAGTAATTTGTCTCCATGAGAGATCCAGTAAACGAGTCTCTTTTCCTCGGCCTTAGATGTGTTTCCCAAACCGGGAAGGATTACATAATCGAATTCGAGACCTTTGGCTTTGTGCATTGTCATGATCTGCACCGGATTCGAGGAAGACACCGTAGGGCTGGCGTACAAATGTTCAAGGACTCGTTGAAATTGATGCAATTTGAAAAAATCACCTGTTTCAGTGACTTTTACCACCTCATCGAAAAATACGTTAATGTCCTCCCTCGTGGTTTTATCTACACAGGCGGGGCCTCCCAGTTGAATCCAGCATCCTTCCAATAAATCGCGAAAATTTGCATAAGGAAAAGACTTTAGTGTTGGCGTCATCACCTCGATGAATCGCGTCAGGCGGGTTTGTCCGTCCTGGCTTAAAGAGGATGTTCGCTCTTTGTCGTTGAGAAGTTGCCAAAGGGTGGATTTTTCGTCTGAATCGCAAAGTCGATGCAGGTCCTTGAGAGCAAGACCACACCAGGGCGCACGCAGAATGGACAGCCAGGAGATGCGGTCCCACGGGGAAAGTAGAGCACGCATTAAAGCCAAAAGATCCTGAATCGCCGGACGGGTAGTGAGAGGGTCTATCTCCTCAGCCTTGATGTCGATTCCAGTTTCCTTGAAGCGCCGAATGATCGCAGACAAATGGCTCCGCGCCCGGACAAGAATGGCAATGGTCTTTTCAGGGTCCCTGTTCTTAATCTCTTTAATCAAGTCGGCAATTTGATCGGCTTCCATCGTTTGCCGAGCCTCTTTATCTCCCATATCCTGAATAGGGTGAATGACGGTGCCGGGAAGCTCGTCCTCGTCGAGGGCGGCGGTGGATTCGGAATAGGAAACCGCTCCCAGATCCTGATCGTCAAAATTAGGAAACACGATTGAAAAGCAGGCGTTCACCCAGTCCACGACTTTTTTCTGCGATCTAAAATTGCATTTTAATTTGAGGGGGACGAGAATGATCTGGCCGATTAGTTTGTTCTGTTGGGTGCGCAGAAAGAGTCCGACCTCCGCGTCCCGGAACCTGTAAATGGATTGCATGGGATCGCCGACAATAAAAAGGGATCGGCCATCACCACGTTCCCAACCTGCGGTGAGCAATTTAATAAGTTCGTGTTGCTTGAAAGAGGTGTCCTGATATTCATCGACCAGGATGTGCTGAAATTTTGTGTCCAGATAAAGCAGTAAGTCCGTGGGGTTGTCCTCTTCTCCCAGAGCGTTCAACGCCGACAAGGAAATTTCCGTAAAATCCGTCTTTTGCTGTTCTGCAAATACTTTGCGTAAAATGTCTGCGATTTCCGGAAGCAGATTCAAAGTCGCATCCAATACGTTCCATTCCTCGTCGGTGAATTGAGGCGGAGGCAGGCATTGGATCTCTTTAAGTATTTCCGGCAGTTCTGGGATTTGAGAAAATAATTCGAGAAGTTCCAAAAAGTCATTCTTATTTTCCTGTGCCTCCGACCCTTTTTTCCCCGGTGGGAAACCCATTCCTATATTGATTGTTTTGCGGAACTCACCCTGTTGGGTTAAAAGAAGGTTCGCGAGAGCCTTCCAAGGAAGAATATTATCTATGGAAGGGGTGGGCAGAGCACTTAAACCCTGAAGGCAGGCATTTTGATGATTCGGAGATTTATCCGCCAGGTTGCGACCACTGTAATCAGCGAGATGTACAAGTTTCTCAACCGTCTGGGTGGAAATCGACTGCCACGCGTCATTGAGCACAGTTCCAATCAATCCCGCCAATGTGTGCTCCAGGGATGTCCTGGTAATCTCCATAGAAAATTCAGTGGCCTGGGATTTTTTGAAAAAAGGAATCATCCATTGATCCCGTTTCCTCAATAATTGTATGATCCGTTTTAGAAACGCCGACTTCAAATTATCAAGGTGGCTGTGGATGGTTCTTACCGACTTGCCGATGGCTGTCGTTGACTCGATCAGATTTAAAACCCTGTGCGCGGTTTCCTGGTAAAGCTCCTGGGCGTTTTCTTCAATGGACAGGCTCCCGCCTGTTTGTGAAAGAATGGGCATTTGCTTTGTCAGTGCTGAACAAAAGGAATCAATGGTCTGAATTTTTAATCGAGACGGATTTTCAAGCAGACGCCAGCCGTGGCGGTCGTTTTGCGCTAGAACCGTTCGTGCGAGGTGCCAGGTTTTTTTTCCGTGCGGAGTTTCTGGAGGAGAGTCGTTGCATGCCCGTTCCAAAGCGTCGAGGATTCTCAGTTTCATTTCGCCTGCGGCTTTGCGCGTAAACGTCATCGCCAGAATTTGTTCGGGCTGTTGCACGGTCCCCAGCAGTCCGAGATACCTTTGAATCAGGAGTTCTGTTTTTCCTGAACCCGCAGGGGCCTGAACAATGAACGACTGACTCAGATCAAGAGCCTGCTCACGGGCTTCCGCATCCGCGATGGGATTCATTCTTCGTCCTCCATATCATAGGAGCCCTGAGTTTTTTCACTGATCCGACAAAGAGTTTGCAGATCGCAATGCTTGCAGGTTGCCTGACCTTTCAATGGGCTCACTTCCGTCTGTCCCTCTATGAACTCATCGGCTAAAGCTTTTAAATTAAATCGCCAACTTTCCAACTGGTCATCCCAGGTGGAACACTGAGAAAAATTTTCAAAATTAACCCGTATCAATCCCTGATCTGAAAATGAGGTGTCTAAAGCCCCCTGCAACTTGTGGCTTCCCTTTTTCACTTGCGCAAAAGCGATAGCATCTGGTGAGGTTTGGAAAGCGTATAAGGGAAGCTGAGGCTCTTGAATCCTTTCTCCAAACCAACCCGCCGGCGCGACAGTGCCGGTTTTATAATCAATCAATAACACCTTGCCGTCTGCTGTTTTATCCGTGCGATCAATTCGCAAGCGGAATTTCAATCCAGAAATTTCGAGATGATCTTCTTTCTCCAGGTCAACCACCTCGAATGGAGACCGCTTCATTTCTACACTCAACCATTCCATAATCAGGTTGTGGACCCGTTCCAATTCCAATTGGTAAAACAAGCCCTGGCGTGAAACTTCGCTGGCATTCCTTTTCAGGGCTTGTTGAATTGAATCCTTGACAGACACTTCTAGGAGATTCTCCTGGTGCAATTTAAATAGAGCCTCTTGAGTGCGGGTTTGTTTCCAGAAGATTTCCAAAGCTTTGTGAACCAGAGTACCGCGTTCCTGATGGTCGAAATCCAATTCGGGGAATTCTTCCTGTTGAGCATTAAGCCGGTGGCGGGCAAAGGCGCGAAAGGGGCACTCCGCCTGATCTTTTATGAAACTGTATCCGCCTCCCGGTCCGGTTTCTTTATAGAGGTTTCTTTCGGATTCGGTGATGGACAGAATAGTGGGTTCTTCAAAAATCTGTAGGTTGGGTTCCAGTGGAAATTGATCTTTTAAACAATGAGAAACCAGTTCGCTGGAATCCTCCGTCGATTCGAGGGCCAGTGGAGGGAACGTTGTGAGTAAAGGGCTTATTTTCAACTCAACATTTTTTTCCTGGCCGGGATAACTGAAAACAATATTATTGGAAGATGCGACCAAGCGGCGCACAGAGTTTTCTGCAAACTCCAGTTCCCGCTGGGCAGTGGAATGTGGTAAGTCATGCCTTTTTCTAATTTCTATGGGAAGGAAAGGATTGGGTGAGGGCAGGGCGGGAAGGGCCTCTGCACTGCATCCCATGACCCATAGATGGTCAAAACGCATCCCCGATGATTCCAGCAGGCCCACCACTTGAATGGGATGATCGCTTGTTTTCGTTTGGAACTCCTTGGTCTTGAGCATTAACAGTAAAGTGTCAATGGCTTTGTGTCTTGAGACGGCTTCCAATATCGAGTCCAGAGTGGCGAATTCATCCAGACAGCTTTTCCAGGCTTCATAAACCTGAAACTCTCTGCTGGTTAAGGTTCTACCGGCTAGCGGCCAGCCGAAAGTTTTTAAAAATTCAGAAAAAAATTGTCCCCATTGGCTGGGCAATCGACTTTCATTTTCTTTGAGATGGTTTTTCCATCCTACAAGTAGATGGGCAAGAGGACTGGAATCACTTTTTTCAAACCATTCCATCACCTCAGAAAAATAAACTGTCAGGGATTTTCTTCGACATAGTTTGCGTTCCAGAGCATGAACCTCAGTGGACCGGGTTTGCCCCACATTTAAATAAGGGCTATTCAATATCGAGGTGAACGCTTGTAATGGCACGTCAGGAACATGAATGGAAAGAATTTGAGCGGCAATATTTATCATCGGTTGCTCCCAAAGCGTTGGACCCAGGGAGATATTGAATGGAAGTTCCTTGTCCATCCAGGGACAAACCGAAGCAGGGGCCAGCTCGGCGCTCAACTCTCTTTTGAGAAGAGATCGGTAGGATTGCAGGTCGATGACCACGACGCCGACTTTCTGTCCGGGTTGATAATTGGCGCGAACCCATCTGGCGCAGTGGACGGCCTCTTCTTTTTTATCCGCGTATTTGCGGACTGCAATACTTTTACCTGATGCCAGAGATTTTAAAGGTAGAGGGTTTGGGTCCTGAATTTCTGGGCTGAACCGGATTGTAACCTGCTGGTCTCTCAAAAAATCGAGCCATGCCTGAAACTGGGGAGTGATTTCTTCGAACCCGGCAAATAAAATTTCCGCTGGAATTTTAATTTCTCCTTTAAGCATGGCCTCGCAAACTTCGTCCATCGCCGATGCAGGGTCGAGAGCGCCCAATTGTTTTAGTCGGCTTTCATAAAGGGCTTTCCATTTATTGAATGCCTTGGATTCCTCGGTCGGGAAATAACCAGCCTTGTCAATTGGTAGTCGATGCTCCCGGATCAGGGTGTTGGCCTCGGTCGCCATTTTGGCGGTCTCCTTCAGGTGCAGGAGGTCTTGAATATTTTGTTTGGGGTCCTGTTGAACGATTTTTCCCCAGAGTCGTTCCGATTGCAGTTCCGTGAGGATGTATTTCTCCGGCCAGGACTGCATCCATACCTGTTTCAACCAGATGGTCAGGGGCAGGATCTCTGGAGTGGGCCATACGTGGTAGCCCAGGGCCTTTTGCTTTTCATTGTGTTCTAGAAGGAGCCAGCGGGCGAGACGGGAGTTGACAGTGAGTGTCAGAACGTCCTCGTCCTTGGGGAGTTTTTGGAATGGGCTCATCGACTAAAAAAAATGTTGAGGGTGAGGACGGGTGGATTCCCTGTGAAGCAGGAAAGATCAGGGAGTGTCCTGCACCCAGACCTCGCCGGTGGAGGTGGTCTCTCTTTTCCAGATGGGCGTGGTGCGTTTGAGTTCGGCAATTGCCCACTCGCAGGCTTCAAAAGCTTCCTTGCGATGTTCCCCGGCGGCGACGATCAAGACAATATTTTCGCCGATATCTATTTCACCGATGCGGTGAATGATGCTCATATCGATGATTTTATAATCTTCGATGGCTTTCACACGGATTTCTTCCAGTTTTTTTTCTGCCATTTTTGGGTAATGTTCAAAATTCAATTTGGTGATGTTTTCACCTTTGGACAGTTCGCGCCCTGTGCCAAGAAAAACGACGATGCCGCCGATGTTCTGGGAACTTTTTTTAATGGCTTCAATTTCGTCTGTGACGGAAAAATCTTCACGCTGAATTCTTACTTTTGATTCCATGACTGTGCTCATAATGGCTTCCTTATAGTGACCCGCCGGAAAATGGGGGGAGAAAGGCGACCTCATCTCCATCGTGAATGATTGTGTCCAGGGCGGCTACATCCTGATTGACGGAAACGAGAATTTTTTTCCCCCGAATCATTTCGCTGATTTGCGGCGCTGTTTTTGACAGGGTTTCTGATAACGCCTGAACCGTAGTTTCACTTCCAACATCCAATTGCTCTTCCTCTTTCCCGGCGATGGTTTTTAAACTTGCAAAATATTTCAAAGTAATCATTTTAAACTTTCGATTAAGCCCTGTTATAGTCTCCCGATTTTCCACCGGATTTATGGAGAAGACTGATATCAGTGAATACCATTCCTTTGTCCACGGCTTTGCACATATCGTAGATGGTGAGAGCGGCGAGAGAAACTGCCGTCAAAGCCTCCATTTCCACTCCGGTTTTTCCGGTAAGTTTTACGGTCGCTTGAATCGAAATGGAACACATCCCCGTATGGGGGTTCGGGTTTGGGTGGTCCTTAAAACTGATGTCAATATGCGTTAAGGCCAGCGGATGACACATGGGAATCAAGTCCGAAGTTTTTTTGGCTCCCATGATTCCGGCCACCTGGGCCACTGCCAGAACATCGCCTTTTTTGATCTGGCCTTCCTGAATCAGAGCCAGGGTCTCCGGTTGCATGTGGACCGTTCCCGTGGCTATGGCGATTCGCTCGGAAACGTTTTTCTCGCCAACGTCCACCATGTGAGCGCGGCCTTCTTCATTGAAATGTGTCAGCGGATTGTTCATCGGTTAATAGTACAATAGTTCAATTTGGAGTCAAGCCAAACACAGTCCTGGTTCTTGAAGCAACGGCATGATGCATGTGTTTCATTTTAGCAAAATATTACCATCTATGCATGAACTTGCGGTAATTATATAGTTTATTGTTTTTCCGGCGGTGGCTCGTAAAGCCCGAGAATATTGCCGTCGGGGTCTTGAAAGTGGGCTAGTTTACCATAAGGATAAACCTTCAATGCCTCGATAAAGGTCACCCCTTTGCCGGAAAGAGACTCGATAACCTGTTCAATGGGTTGGGCCATGAAGGAGATACCGGGTGAAGTTATGCTCGGGTGAAGGGCATCCACTTTACATAAAGCCAGTCGCTGACCGCCGATTTCAAATTCCGACCAGTCCCCTCTTGTAAAAAGTAGTTTAAAACCCAGCAGGTTCTTGTAAAATTCGACAGCTCGATCCATATCCGTTGTTGGAACCCAGAGGTAGGCAATTTTATTGATCATAGTTCGTTGTCTTTATTTTGGAATTGATGATCCATTTGCTATTTTAGGATTTCAACGAAGTTTTCCGCTCAACTCATAAATTCAACGCAAGTTAACATGGAATCCAGCTTCTGGCTGGCCGCCTTCAGGAGATCCACCTTTTGTCCCTAGTCAATATCGGCCTGATTCTTCTTTCCAGCCTCTCGCATGCTCTGTGGAATGTGCTCACGCAGACCAGCAGCAACTCACGGTATTTCTCCGGTTTGAAAGGGCTGTGGATCCTCGCGATGGGTTTGGTGTTCCTATCCGTTTTTGATTTTAAATGGAATCATCCCGATTTGCTGTTCTGGGCCGGACTGTCCGGTGTTCTGCATGGAGTATATATCCTCTGCCTGTCGCGTGCCTACAGCAATCAGGACATTTCCTATGTGTATCCCATCGCCCGTTCGGCTCCGGCACTTGTCCCTTTTTTTGCTTTTTATTTTCTGGGCGAGAAACTGAACGCATTTACCTTTCTTGCGATCGGGCTTATTTTGCTGGCCATTTATATTTTACATTTCAAGGGACATCTGATCCGGGGATTCAAAAACCTGTGGGATGCTGTCCTCCACAAGGATCTGCGCTGGGCATTTTACACCCTCGCCTTGGTAGTTGCTTACAGTCTGGTGGACAAGCGCGGGATGGATGTTTTTTTTGCGCATTTCCCCGATCAGGCCTTTACCAATGGCATTCTGTTCTTTTTTCTGGAATCTCTGGTCGGGTTCACTTTATATCTCGTTTACCTTTTCTGGGTGGAACCTGCTCAAAACATTTTTGCTGTCTGGAAGATGGAGTGGAAAAAAGCGCTCCTTGCCGGGGTCGCCACTTTAGGTTCCTACGGCCTCATATGTGTGGTTCTGCAATTTGAAGGCGTCAGCGCAGTGGTTTCTCTTCGGCAGACCAGCGTGCTCATGGTGGTGTACTGGGGGTGCTGGAAACTGGGTGAGCCATTCGGGAAACAGCGCTTTCTGGCGGCGGGGCTGATGGCTCTGGGCATCGGGCTTCTCGGCTGGAGTCCTTAAAACCCTTGTAATTTCGACTTTTAGTTCTATAAGGTTTTTATTTTTTATGAAAAAAATTTAATAATGGGAAGAGAGTTTAATGGTTATACTAAATTAACGACTTATGTCTCGTTTTCTTTATTTCCTATAAAAATATTCTCCCTTCTTCTCTATCCTGAGAGTTGGGTCTTTGGAGGTGTCTTGTGTTGAGGATCAACCATTCTAGAATCGTTCAGTGCTTTCTTGTATTATTGTTGCTCTTTACCTGGACCACGGTGGAAGCGGCCAAGCGGGAAACGAAAACCCTGACCTTGAAAAACGGGTTGGACGTTTTGCTGGTGTATGACCCTGAGGTGCATCGAAGTGCGGCTTCTCTTTCTGTAGGCGTGGGTAGTTTATATGATCCACCGGAAAAAATGGGGCTTGCCCACTATCTGGAACACATGCTGTTTCTGGGAACCGAAAAATTTCCCGAAGCAGGAAGTTATAAAAAATATTTAGGCGAGAACTCAGGAAGCAGTAATGCCTATACGGGTGGAGATATCACTAATTACTTTTTTGAGGTGTCGCACGGCGCTTTTGAAGGCGCGCTTGACCGGTTCAGCGATTTTTTTAAAGCCCCCCTTTTCGATAAAAAATATGCCGAGAGAGAAGTCAACGCGGTTAACAGCGAACACGATAAAAATAAACGTAGCGACTCGTGGCGAGCCAACTATGTGACCACCCAGATTGCTGAAAAAGGTCATCCGATCAGATCCTTTGGAACAGGCAACAAGGACACGCTCGCAGGGGACAATCAACCTGCACTCCTGGATTTTTATAATAAGTATTATTCCGCATCCATTATGAAAGTGGCGATGCTTTCCAGCTTGCCTCTGGCAACCCAGGAGTCACTTGTCCAAAAATATTTCGAGGGAATTCCCAGTCATCCGGTGAAACTTCCGTACATCGACCCCAATTTTCGCAAACCTCTCAAAGACAAATACCGGCTGTTAAAAATAAAGATGATCAAGGATGTCCGGTCAATGGAAATTGAATTCCCCACCATTCATCTGAACGATCACCTGGACAGCAAACCGGCTTCGATCGTCGCTTCGGTGATCGGGCATGAGGGTAAGGGATCTTTATTATCTAAATTAAAAGAGGAGGGTCTTGTTTTGGGCTTGAGCGCCGGCGGCGGGTCGGGTCATCCCAACATCAATTCCATGAGCATTAATGTTTCCCTGACTAAAAAAGGGGTGGAGGAATACGAGCGCATTCTGGAAATGATATTTTCCTATATCCAAAAAATTAAGAGCCACGGAATCGAAGAATACACTTTTAAGGAAAGCCAGACCATGGCGCAGATTAATTTTGACTGGAAAGACCCGGATGAAGGCATGGGCTATGTTGCCGGTCAAACTGCCCTGATGCAAACCTATAAACTTGAAGATTTAGAAACCCTGCCTTTCCTGTTCAAGAAATATGACCCTGCTGTTTATCAGGAAATTTTAAATACCATGACCCCTGGGAACGCTTTGGTTGTACTCAAGACCAATGCTGTCGAAACCGACAAGACGGATCAATTTTACGGAGCGGAATATTCCATCAGTGAAATCGGTGGTGAAAAAATTGAAAAATTGCGGTCGCCCATGCAGGTGGCTGAACTGATCTATCCGGAGGTGAATGATTTCATTCCCTACAACTTGAAGCTATCTGAGGAAGACCCTCATTTGGTAAGGGATGATGATCTGGCCAAAATCTGGTTCCAGTTCGATAGCAAATTCAAACAGCCGAAAGTATATATGAGTCTCCGTATCGAAACTCCTCGTGTTTACGACACGGTTGCGCATTCTCAACTTGCCGGATTGTATTCCGCCGCCGTGAGCGAAGGGTTGAACGAAATCGTCTATCCTATCCAAATGGCGGGCTTATCTTATAGCCTTGGAACAGAAAAGAAAGGCGTCAATCTGACCATCGGCGGATATTCTGAAAGGGTGGGAGAACTCCTGCGTCTCGTGACCCGGAACCTGAAAAGCATTAAGATCGATCAACAAAAATTTGATAACATCAAAGAGGCAATGGTTCGGGGACTGCAAAACAACCAATACGGCCAGGCGTATTCCAGGGGAGGCTATTACCATGGGTTGATGTTGCTGGACAGGCAATATACCGAAGAAGAGGCCCTTGCGGCGCTAAAGCCCTTGACGCTGGATGACGTTAGGACTTACGCGAAGACGCTTTATGAAAAAGTTTACATCACCGGCATGGCTTATGGGAATTGGACAGACGAAAAAGTGAAGGAAAGTGTTCAGGTTGTGTTGGATGAAATCCAAAGCCAGCCTTTGCCGAAAGAAGAGAGGTTTGAGCAGGTGGTGGAGGTTCTGGACCCTTCGGAAAATATTGTTTTTTCCCGGAAAGTTGAGGACAACAATAATTCCCTGGCTTATGGACTGCAAATTGGCGAAAAATCACTGGACCGTTCGGCAACCGCCCAACTGCTCGCTTCCATCATTGAAAGCGATTTCTATACGCAGATGCGGACCCAGCAACAGCTCGGCTACATCGTTTGGAGTTTCAATCAAACCATTGAGAACCGCATGTTCATGAGATTCGTCATTCAATCGGCGAATCACAGTCCGTTTGAACTCAAGCGAAAGGTCGATGCCTGGTTGCAGGGCACTGGAGAGCTTCTCGATAATCTGACCGATGAGGAGTTTGAGCGGCACCGCGCCAGCCAGATCGTTTCTCTGGAAAAAGAGGGAGAAAGTATCGGTGAGGTGATGGGTGATCTCTTTTATCTGGCGACAGAAGAAAAAGGTGATTTTGACTACAAAAAGAAACTCATTCACGCGGTTAAAAATCTTAAAAAAGAAGATGTCATCGCTGCCGGCAAAAAATGGCTAACGGATCAGGCCACTTCCCGGTTGGTGATTCTTATGCGGTCCAACAACAATGAAGAACCTTTACCCGAAGGAGTGTTATCCGAAGTGAAACAATTCAAAGACAGAAGAGGGATTGAAGCTCAGCGGATGGTCCCAGCAAAAACCGGTTCATGAAATTTATTGCTCTTTTAAAACGTGGGGTGAATCTGATCAAGGTCGGTCATGCGGTTCGCTCCTTGAAAAACGCCACCGATGAGGACAAGCGTCGCTGGGCGAAAAACTATTTGGTAGAGGTTCTCGGGCAATCCCGGGGGCTTCCTGCAAAAGTCGGGCAGTTCATGACCCTGGGCAAGGAGGATCAGGAATTCAAGGACACTCTGGACTCGGCCCTCGTGCCCATGCCTTTTGACCAGGTCGTTTCTCTTCTAGAAGAGAAATATCAGTCTCCCTTGAAATCGGTTTTCAGTCATCTGGATGAGGAGTGTCGACCCGCTTCTCTGGGGCAGGTTCATTTTGGAAAACTCATAGATGGTAGTAAAGTTGCGGTGAAGGTTCAGTACCCTGAGATTGCCCAAAATGTCGAGGCGGAAATGGATCTCATGGGCTGGATGCCGAAAGTGGGACCGGTCGTCAAATGGGGATTTTCAATGGACGGCTACCGCGACGCCTTCTGGACCAATTTTAAAAAAGAGCTTGATTACCGTCAGGAGCTGGATCACCAGAAAAAATACGCCGAACTGGCCGCGCCTTTAAAAAATGTCATCATCCCCAGGGTTTTTCCCGACCTTTGTCACCCAACCATTCTCGTGCAAGGTCTGGAAGAAGGCATCAACCTGGAAAAGGCCGAAATGCTGAAGCCGAGTCAACGGCAGTCGATGGGCCGCGCTTTGCTGGAACATTATGTCCATATGTTGTTCCGGCACGGGTTTGTCCACGCCGATCCGCATCCGGGGAACTTCGCCTTCCGGCAAACGGGGAAGGAAAGTTTTTCCCTGATCGTTTATGATTACGGCTGTATTCTGCACCTTCCCGATGAAGTTCGCCTGGGATTGTTGCGCATCATTCTGGCTCTCCAGAGACACGAGCCTCTCGACCCGGTGGCCTGCCTGAGCATGATCGGATTCGATCCGGAAAAACTTCAGGATCTGCGCTCGACGCTTCCCGCCCTGCTTCATGTCCTGTTTGAACCGTTTCTCATTGAAGCGCCCTACGATATTAAAGATTGGCAAATGAGCGAACGGTTTGACCAGATCGTAGGGGAGCTGAAATGGTGGTTTCGGGCGGCGGCTCCTCCCGGTTTGATCTTTCTGATGCGCACCCTGCACGGGATGTCCGTCTTTTTAGAGCGCCTGGATGTTAAAATTTCCTGGCGGTTTATTCTGGGTCGTTTGTGTTCCGATCTGTATCCCGAGGCCGAGGCCATAAAAATTCCCGAAGTGACTTCCGCAGACGGGAAAATCCTGCGCCTGGATGGGATTGCTAAATATCTCAAGGTGAACGTGGTCAAACCCAATGGCAATAAAGTCAAACTCACCATGCCCGCGCGAGTGGCGGACAATCTTGAAGACGTGATCGACCCTCCAGTCAAAGAATCCATCGACCGGCAGAACATCGATCTTGTCGCCATCCAAAAGCGTGTCCGCGAAACTGGCTTCATCCCGCAGAAGCTTTTCGACCTGAAAGACCCCGAACGCGAAGTCCTCGTTTGGCTCGAGTAGTGAGGTTCCCTTAACATTTAAGGTCTGGTAGTATTGGCCTGGTCTTTTGGCCAGGTTTATTTTTTATATGGAGTCGCATATCAATTCAGGCAATTCATATCAATTTGAAGTTCCGGTGGCTCCATTGCCTCTGGTACGGCATTTCTCTTACCCGGTCACGCGAATGCTGGTGCGCACGCCGTTGACGCCCAATCAAATCACGACGATTTCTCTGGTGTTCGGGTTGGCGGGGGGGATCGCCTGCCTGCCGGGGGATTACCTTTCTATCCTGATTGGTTCGATCTTGTTTTTAATTTGTTATGTTCTCGATAACTGTGACGGTGAAATCGCCCGTTTGAAAGATATGCGAAGTCGTTTCGGCATGCGCTTCGACACGTTCGTCGATTGGCTGGTGCACGCGGTTTTCTTTGCTTGTCTGGGGTGGGGGGCGACGGCGACCACGGGACAGGAGTGGTGGTTGTGGCTGGGCGTTGCCACCTCGGCGGGAGGTTGTATCAATTACGGCATCGAACTCTACAAGAATATATCCGAACCGCATTCTACGGAGTTGGCTCCAGACGAATCGGCACAGAAAGACGATGACACCAACATGGATCGGTTCGTATTGAACGCGCGCACCGTCCGCAGTGATTTTTGTTTCATTGCTCTGGTGCTGGCTATTTTGGGAGTGTTGCCGTATCTGCTTGCACCTGCCGCCATCGGTTCCCAGGTCTATTGGGGATTGCAGTTTGCCAAAGCCGCCCGGCGCTGGCACGTTTAGCCCCACTACGTGGGAAGGATAAGTTTAAGGCTCCTTTCGATGTGCTTGTGATATCCTTTCCTTTGTCTTCATTCCCCGCAGGGGTACACGAGCCCCCAAGGGCCCATAAACCCATCGCACGTTTATATTGGGTCCAGCGTTACGCTGGCGCTTCAGTCACTTTATAGCTTTCATACCAACCGCGCGTTTTGTTGACCAGCCGGACCACGGACAACATCACCGGAACTTCCACGAGCACGCCGACCACGGTTGCCAATGCGGCGCCGGACTCAAAACCGAACAGGCTGATGGCCGTCGCCACCGCCAGTTCAAAAAAATTGCTGGCGGCAATGAGAGCCGAGGGTCCCGCCACGGAATGGGCGACCCCGAACCGGCGGTTCAACAGATAAGCCAGCCCGGAATTGAAATAAACTTGAATCACTATCGGAATCGCAAGGAGCACGATGATCATCGGCTGGTCGATGATCTGGCTTCCCTGAAAACCGAAAAGTAAAACCAGAATCGCAAGGAGGGATAGTAGCGAAATGGGGTGCAGGGTTTTGAGAGTTTTTTCCAGGGCCGCCTCGCCTGCACCATTTGTTATTTGGTTTCTCCAAAAATGCGCGGCGATGACCGGCACAACGATATAGAGCGCCACAGACAGGAACAGCGTTTCCCATGGGACGGTGATTGAGGACAGGCCCAGTAACAGAGCAACGATGGGGGCGAAGGCAAAAATCATGATCACGTCGTTTAAGGCGACCTGGCTCAAGGTGAAATTGGCATCGCCTTTAGTCAGATTGCTCCACACAAACACCATTGCCGTGCAGGGAGCGGCGGCCAGGATGATGAGTCCGGCGATATAGGAGTCGATTTGCTCGGCGGGTAAATAATCGGCGAACAGGTTGGCGATGAACAACCAGCCCAGAAAGGCCATGGAAAAAGGCTTGACCGCCCAGTTGATAAATACCGTGACGGCGATGCCTTTCCAATGCGAACGCACCTGGTGCAAAGCGCGGAAGTTTACCTTCAACAGCATGGGGATGATCATGACCCAGATCAATATGGCGACCGGAATATTGACGTTGAATATTTTGGCGTTGCCGATAGCCTGAAACGGTTGCGGCAGGAAATGGCCCAGCGTGATGCCTGCCACAATGCAGAGAAAGACCCACAGCGTCAAATAACGCTCAAATCCTCCCATAGAGGCACTTTTTTGCTTTCCACAAGCCGCGCTCATTTTGCAATTTCCTTAAGACTTGTTTGCAATTCACCGGGGCTGAGTTTATCTGGGGGCAGGGCGATAAGTCGCTCGACGTGCCGCTCCAGTTCCCGATAGACCTTCTCGAACAGGCTCATTTTTTCGTGAAACGGTCCTTTAAACGCCGCAGGGTCTTCCATGCCCCAATGGGCGGTAGCGGGGTTTCCCGGCCAGACCGGGCAAACCTCGCCTGCCGCGTTGTCGCAAACGGTGATGACTGCGTCTATCGCCGGTGCTGAGTCCAGTGTGAACTCGTCCCAGCTTTTACTTCTCAGATGGTCCATCGGATGGCCATACGCTGAAAGTAATTCGACAGCCACGGGATTGACCTTGCCCACAGGGTGACTTCCGGCACTGTAGGCGCGAAACCGTTTGCCGCCGTATTTATTGATGAGGGCTTCCGCCATGATACTGCGCGCAGAATTACCGGTGCAGAGGATGAGAATGTTCAAGGGGGTGGTTTTCATTCTGTGGCCTTACTCCAGATGAGCGTTTGGAAAATATGTAAAATTATCAAGATCCCTCCTCACCTCAATCCCTCTCCTCCAATAGAGGAGAGGAGGACACCCCTTCTCCCCTTTGGGGAGAAGGTTGGGATGAGGGGCTTCCGTTTTTTTATAGAAATCTCATTTCCCTTTGCCTTCAGGAGCGCACATGGCAGAAACTTCGCAGTCCTCCGCCTGACCCTGACAGCAGTTTTCAGTGAGGTAGGCCATCAGGTCGTTCATGGATGAGTAATTGGCGGAATAGAATAGAGTCCGCCCCTCGCGGCGGCAGAGAATCAACCCGGCCTGCTTTAATTGATTGAGATGAAAGGACAGGGTAGAAAGCGGCATATCCAGCCGTTCGCCGATTTTCCCGGCAGGGACCCCGTTCTTCCCGGCCTGCACCAGGAAGCGGAATATTTCCAGACGACTCTCCTGAGCGAGAGCGGATAGGGCTGATACTGCGATATATATTTCCATACTTCTAGAAATATCAAATTATAGGGGATTTGTAAAGGGTTTTTTGGGCTGATACATTGTGGTTTATTAATAGGCAGCGGTGAGAAAAGGGTTTGCTTTTATTAGGTGATTTTTTCAAATCCCCCAAACTCCCTTCTCGTCAGAGACCTTTGCATAACCCGTCATTGCGAACGAAGTGAAGCAATCCAGAATCCTGGATCGCCACGCCGCTTTGCGGCTCGCGATGACGTATAGAATAGTCTCAGGGCAAACTCCATGAAGATTCTCGACTTACGCAAAGTTCTCCTTCACGGAAGGGAGAGCCTGAATGTTGCTAGCAGGCGGCGATTTCGGCTTCCAGATCAGGTGCAACAGGTACCGGCTTTACAGTTTTTTTCACCATCTCTACGGTGTTTTGGACGTTCAACTTTTCAAACAGGAAATCGAACTCGGCTTCCAGTTCTTTGCCGATTTCGGTTTTGACTGCTTTTGGTAAATCCCAGAACTTGCGCTTGAACTCGCCGAATCCTTTTTTACGGGTTTTATAGATGAATTGTTCGTCTGTCATGCCGTCTTGCATTTCGTCGGCAAATTTAATCCGCAGGTGTTTGTAGATTTCCTCCTTGAAATCAGCGGGGAAATGATTGCTGTCGTAGATCATATTCTGGAAACTCGTCGCCAGATGGATCTCACAGGTTTCAAGCTCGGGAAATCGGTTGAACATGTCTTTGGGCAGGGTGGACGCGCCATGCTGAACCGCTCCGGCGAGGCCGTAGTCTTCTCTTGAGATTTTCGATAATTTTTCCAGGGTATCGAAATCCAGGTTCACATCCGCCACTGTTCCATCGGGCAGGGGAACGCCGCCGTGACTGGTGCCGGTCTGAATGGAAATCTTGCTGATACCCTTGTCGCCGCCTTTTTCAATCAGCTTTGCATTGAAATTATCCAGATAGGCGCGCAGTTCTTCCGCGGTGCTGTTTTGCTTGCCGACTTCACCAATTTCGCCGCCGACGGAGATGGTGATTCCTTCCGGTTCCAGTTGACGGATATAGCGGGTCAATTTCACTCCCACTTCAAAATTCAGCCGTTGTTCTTCCTTTACATTAGGCTGGCTGAGATCCACGAGGGTGGAGGTGTCGATATCGATATTGTAAAACCCTGCACCGATGCCTTGGCGGATGAGGTCCTTTAACTCATTGATTTCTTTATCCGGGTCCAAAGCGTAATTTTTTGGGTTGACCTGGAAATGGTCCCCCTGGATGAAGACGGGGCCCTTGTGGTTTTCTTTAATGGCCGCCGCCAGGATCACCGGCACCACTTCGTGAGGGAGTTGGAAGGTGTATCCGATTTCCGATTTGGCGATCTCGAATATCAACGCTCCGCAATTGACCTTATGCGCCGACCTGAAAATGGCGCGACACATGTCGTAAGACATCCCGCGAACGTTCAATGCGGGCATTGTGTACCCTTTATTTTCCCCACGGCCTCTGGCGTCATACAGCTCCTGAATGGAGGCGGGGACGATGCCCATCTGCAATGCCGCCGATTTGATAAGGTATCTTGCGACTCCCTTGGTTTCTTTATCTTCATTAAAGATAGCGTTTTCCACCAGCATTTCGATGATGTCTCCTCGGAGCTTGTCGGCATTTTCCAGTTTGACCCTGCCGTTGCTCTGCTCCAAAACGCCTTTTAATTGACTGGTTATTTCATCTTTACTGGCAAATAACATCAAACCCTCCTCAAGGAGTTATACGATATCCGGTTTTTTTTTGAATGATTTCCGGAGAACAAGTTTCTATTGTTTTAAAGTGTACGGTTTTTGTGTAGCTGGGGTATTTAATTTTTCATGAAGTTGGAGAAGCCGGGGTATTTTAGCTAAAATTTATGGGGGAGGCAAAACATCTTTGCTCGGGGTGAGCCGATATTGCCGTTCGATACAAACTTTCAATGAGTTTGAATATTTCGGCGGAATGTAAAAGTTTTTAAAAAATTGGGACTTATTGCTAAATATTAGTCTCTTAATCAAAACAAGTTCCCTTTTCAAGTTTTCAGGATGATTTGGAATGCCAGTAAAGGTTTGGAAATACAGTGCTAACCAACAGTCTTTTATCATTGACAGAGTGGTATAATTTGTTAGAATCCGTCAACAAGTAGCGACCGAATTTCCAAGTTTATATTCTTTGCTGTTAGAAGAATTAATCGTATATACAACGACTCTATTCTGTCATTTGACGAGCAAACGCCTTATTTTTATGGAAGTTGTGAGGGAGAGATAAACCAAATGTTTAAAAATATTTATTTGCCCGTAGACAATTCTGATTATTCAAACGAATGTATTGAACTGGCTCTGGGATTTGCAAAACAAGGCGAAACCACCATCACCGCCAGCCACGTGTACGCGGCGAAAATGCATGATGTCCGTTTCCGGCAAATGGAAAGTGGTTTGCCAGAAGAATACCAGGATGAACAGGAGCTCGAAAAACAGCGAAACATTCACGACCAGTTGATCACAAAAGGTATGGAAGTCATCACCGATTCTTATCTGGAAGTCCCCAAGAGAAGGTGTGCGGAAGAGAAATTAAAATTCGTGGGGAAATCGCTTGAGGGCCGGAACTGGATCGAACTGGTTCGGGATATCAAGGAGTCGGATTACGATCTGGTGATCATAGGTGCCTTGGGATTGGGAGCCATCCGGGACAGCCAGATGGGTACAGTTACCGAACGGGTCATCCGCCGCATTCAAACGGATACGCTTGTCGTCAAAAATCTTCCTGCATTGCATGGGGAAAAAGCGACCAGCGGAAAAATCGTGGTTGCCGTCGATGGTAGCGGTCATGCCTATGGCGGATTGAAAACAGCTATCGATTTGGCCAAACAGTTGAATCGCCCCCTGGAAGTTATTTCCACCTTTGATCCTTATTTCCACTACGCGATGTTCAACAGTCTCACCGGTGTTCTCACTAAGGAAGCTGGAAAAGTCTTCAAGTTTGAGCAACAGGAAAAACTGCATGAGGACATCATCGATAAAGGGCTGGCCAAGATCTATCAGGCTCATTTGGAAATCTCTAAAAAACTCGTGGAAGAAGAGGGGCTCGAATGCACCATCCGTCTGTTGGATGGAAAGGTTTTTGAAAAAGTTTTGCAATATGCCCGTGAGGAAAACCCGTACCTCTTGATCCTGGGTCGCATCGGAGTGCACAGTTCCCCTGACATGGACATTGGCGGAAACACAGAAAATCTTTTGCGTCTCGTTCCGTGTAACGTTTTTCTGTCCAGCAAGGTGTTCAAGCCACCGATCGAAATGGAGGCTGAGGAAAGCATCGAATGGACAGCGGAAGCCAAGGAACGCTTGCTAAAGATTCCCGGTTTTGTTCGTCCCATGGCCACCAGTGCCATCCTGCGGTATGCCCTGGAAAGAGGACACAGCATGATCACGTCCAGTGTCATCACAGAAGCGGTGCAAAATATCCTGCCCGCCGGAGCCATGCAGGCCATGCGGCAAATTGGGGAAAACATGCAGAAGGAAGGCATGGACCCCGGCAGCCCTGAAGTTCTTGGTAAATTGAAAGAACAAATGATGGAAGCTCATGCTGGGAAAAGCGCTGAGGAAGTCACTCTCAAGTGCACCAGTTGTGGATCTATTTTGAGGGGAGATGTTGTCAAGTGCGGAGTTTGCAGCGCGACATCAGAGAGATTTTTACCGATCGACAAGGAAGAGTTCAAGCCCGATGAAGCCGAAGAGAAGGAAGTCACCACTTTCACCACTTTCGATGACGTGGAAGTCAGCTGGACGCAGGAAGCTTTGGCTTATCTGGAAGGGTTTCCTGAAGGTCATGTGCGGCGCAGAGCTCAGGCCAGGATCGAGAAGAATGCACGCATCCAGAAAATTTCCGCTGTCTCTGTCGCGTTTGCCAGTAAAATCGTCAATGAAAAAGCCATCAAGGAAAATGTTAATGGCAATGGCAAGACCAATGGCAAGACCAATGGCACTCCAAAAACGATTCAGGAAGTCATGGAGTTTGGCGGTACTTTTCTTCCGGAAGATTTTAACTGGTCCAAGGAAGCTTTGGAGCGGTTGGAACGGGTTCCTAAAGGCTTCATGCGTGACAATACTGAAACACGGGTCATGGGCTATGCAGGAGCCAATAATATTAAAGATATTTCCCTGGAAGTTTGTGAAAAGGGAATCGCTGTATCGGTCAAGTTGATGGAAGACGCCATTGCCGGTGGCGCTGGGTTGGAAGATTTTCTACCCAAAAAAAAGGTAGAGGCCTAGAAAAGCAGGTTTATATTGTTTAAGAAATTTAAAAGCCCCTTGGCTGTTGATAAAAATCAACGCCAGGGGCTTTTTTATTGGTAACAGGCAAACGACCTCGTTATTAGGATAAAATTAGATTTCCCGCAGAAAAGCCTTAAAATAGGTTGTCACTTACTGTTTTTCAAAGGCTGATTAATGAAGTTCATAATCACTCTATTGGGTTTTCCCATCCTGATTTGGGCCTACATTCAATATCCCCAGTTGAACCAGTTTGACTGGAAATGGTTGGTTTTAGCTTTTTTTATATATTGTGTTTTGTTGCTTCGGTTTTTAACGGATATTGTGAAGTCGCCACGGCAATATGGTTTTAGTAAAAGCCGCTCTGGAAGTGGGGGAATGGACAGCGGTGGAAGTGATTTTTATGACAATGATGCAGGCGGCGGGGACTGTGGTGGCGGTGATTGATCGGAGTATTGATTTGTCCCTCCGCACCATTTGATTAATTATTAAAGTTATCTCAGATTATTTCCCCCTCTATGTTTTTCGAAAAATAACTGGATTTTCCCATTCGCTACGGAAAGAATCCTTCCAACGGTAACTCATAAGTAAGTCCTCATGTCCTTTTATTTTTATAACCGACTAATTCAAAGTATAAAACCTTGCCTTGTTGAAGACTTGAGGAGGAAAATGGAAATGGGAGAGCATGCGATTTAATAACGTTAATGTTGAGGCGTTGGCCTACCATTTGCCGGATAGCGTGATCACTTCTGAAGATCTGGAAAACCGGATGGCGCCCTTATACGAAAAATTAAAACTTCCCTTGGGTCGTCTTCAGTTGATGACGGGAATTCGTGAGCGCAGGTTTTGGGATGAAGGAGTGATGCCGAGCGAAATCAGCACGCTTGCCGGAGAGAAGGTCCTGGCGAAATCCGGAATCGACCGTTCGCTGATCGGGTGCCTGATCAGCGGTTCGGTTTGCAGGGATTTCCTGGAGCCTGCGACCGCTTCCCTGATCCACCATAATTTGCGATTACCAGAAGAATCGCAGGTATTCGACATATCCAATGCCTGCTTGGGAGTTCTCAACGGCATGGTGCACATTGCCAATATGATTGAGCTTGGGCACATTCAGGCAGGATTGGTGGTGGCCGGAGAAAATGGCGGACCCCTGGTTTTCAACACCATCGAAACTCTTCTTTCAACCCCTGGGGTGACGCGCAAAGATATTAAAAAGTCTTTCGCTTCCCTGACCATAGGCTCTGCGGCGGTTGGTGTTCTGCTGACGCACAAAAACATATCACAAACGGGCCATCGGTTGTTGGGAGGAGTCTCCTTTGCCGCAACCCAGTTCAACGATCTGTGCAGGGGAAGTGAGAGCAGCGGAAGCAGTTTTAAAGGGGCCCCTTTAATGGATACCGATTCCGAGACTTTGATGAAGGAAGGCTGTGCTTTGGCCGGGGAAACCTGGCAATCTTTTAAGCGCACTATGAACTGGAAAAATGACGATGTGGATCGTGTGTTCTGCCATCAGGTCGGAACGATGCACCGAAAACTCCTTTTAGAAACTATTGAAATGGATCTGGCAAAGGATTTCACCACCCTGGAAACGTTGGGGAATACCGGGTCTGCCTCGCTTCCCGTCACCCTGGCAATGGGAGAAGAGCAGGGCGTTTTGCAGAAGGGGAGTCACGCGGCTCTTCTGGGGATCGGCAGTGGACTCAATAGCCTCATGTTAGGTATCGAGTGGTGATCCGGTTTCAACAATTCGAAGAACTCTATCCTTTTCAGGCCCGGTCACTGAATCTTGGGGCACTTCGTTACAATTATCTGGACGAAGGCCAAGGGGAGGTTCTGCTGATGTTGCATGGCAATCCCACGTGGTCATTTTATTATCGCAATCTGGTGCTTGGATTGAGAGATAAATACCGCTGTGTGGTTCCAGATCATATCGGTTGCGGATTTTCCGAAAAACCATTTAAATACAATTACACACTTTCCCAGCATATTGAAAATCTGGAAACCCTGGTCGATTCCCTGCAATTAAAAAATATCACCCTGGTTCTGCACGACTGGGGTGGGGCGATCGGGATGGGGTTTGCAGTTCGCAATCCTGAAAAAATTGCCCGAATAGTTGTTTTTAATACCGCCGCCTTTTTGTCCGACCATATTCCCGCAAGTATCAATTTCTGTCGGCTTCCGGTATTGGGCCCGATAGCGATTCTTCTGTGCAATGCGTTTGTGCGGGGGGCTTTTGCCCGCGCCTGCGTACACCGCGAACGATTGACTGAAAAAGTCCGAGAAGGTTATCTGGCACCGTATAATACATATGCCAATCGTATTGGGATTTTACGGTTCATTCAAGATATTCCCATGCATCCGGGAATCCCTAGTTACCCGGTCGTTAAATCCATCCAGGAAAATTTACACCAGTTCAACGACCGGCCCATGTTGATCATCTGGGGCAAGCAGGATTTCTGTTTCAACGATCATTTTTTACAGCGCTGGAAGGAATATTTCCCTGAAGCAGAAGTGCATGAGTTGCAGGATGCCGGTCATTACGTGGTGGAAGATGCGCACGAGCGTATTGTTCCTTGGATGCAAGATTTTATACAAGAGCACCCTTTATTAAAAAAATGAAAATTGAATTTTTATATTTTGATGGATGTGCGAGTTACCAACCGGCTTTGAATCTTCTTAAAATGATTCTAAGAAAAGAAGGAATTGAATCGCCGGTTAAAATGATTCAGGTCGAATCGGATGCAATGGCAGAAGGGTTAAAATTCCCCGGTTCCCCAACCATTCGTATAAACGGAAAAGATATTGATGATACACACGAATCCACATCAGAAGGATATAGCAAAAAATGTAGAGTATACGATGAAAATGGGATGCTAAAGGGCGTTCCACCAGCAGAATTGATACAAAGGGCGATTGGCGAGGTAAAATGATGATGAATTATGATTGGCAGTTTATGGAGGCGATCCCGCTTCTTCAACAATGATCACGCCGCGCATGATGGCCTGATGCAGTTCGCAAAAATAATCGTAAAAACCTGGTTTGTCGAGGGTCACTTCGAACTCCTTTTTTACATAGGCGGCGTTGAATTTTTTGTCATGCATGGGGGATTTTCCGCTCGTTATCGTGTGCAGAAGTTCCTCCGTTTCCGCCCAACCCACTTGTGAACACAGAAGGAAGGCTAAAAAAAGGCCGTCAGGAAAAAAACATTTTTGACGGTCATTGCAGATTCCCCTCTTTGATTTCCATGGGGTTGGCGGCGCACCGAAACCCCAGGTTGTGGTGCTTCAAGGTCGGCGGGTACCAGTAGCGGGAGGCGGATCTGAGAAAATATGCTTCATCCTCGAAGGAGCCGCCGCGAAGGATGACAAATTGTCCGGTGGTTAGGCCCAGCGGGTTGTCCACCGGTTGGGCTACGGCGCTCGTCTCAAAATAATCTTCGCGGTACCAGTCGCCAACCCATTCCCAGACATTGCCGTTCATATCGTGAATGCCTGCAGAGTTCGCTTTTTTTGCCCGACGGGATGCGTCATATTTTTGGAATTGCCCCGGTGCCAGGCGAATGTATCGTCCATGTCCCAGCCCCATGAATAAGCGGTGGAAGAGCCCGCCCGGGCAACATATTTCCATTCCGCTTCGGTTGGAAGTGGGCCGGCGAAAGTCCGGCAATAGGCGTCTGCTTCAGGCCAGGAGACATTTTCAACCGGCAGGTTGGGTCCCTTGAAATGAGATGGGTTGCAACCCATGACTTTCTTGAATTGTTTTTGAGTGACTTCGTAAACCCCCAGGTAAAAAGAATTGAGGCATACTTTATGCTCTGGTTCCTCGCCACGAACTCCTCGCTTCCCATCGTGAAACAATTTACTTTGATCAGAACCATGTCCGGTATGATTGCAGTTTTCGGTTGTGCCGGAAATGAGACGGTAAGAAAGAATATAACGGCGAACCACCCAATGCGCTTTTTGAATATATGATGTCGCGGCCAGACCGGACTCATAATATTCTTTGGCAAAGGTGACGACCCATGTTGTTTCCTGTCAGTGATTAAAAAAAAGTAATTCTTATGGGCACCTCTAAAAATTGACTAAATGTTCTTATATTGTCAATTCAAAGAAGTGTCTTTGTTATAGTGGGACAGGCTTTCCAGCCTGTTCGCACGGGCTGGAAAGCCCGTGCCACTGATTTAAGAAACTCTTTACAATGTTCAATTCCCTTTTAAAAACTAATTTTTAGAGGTACCCTTATATTAATGGCATTTGATACGGAAGAGCTATTTCCGTTTTACCTGAAAAAAGTGGAGATTGAAAACAGGTATAAAAAAACGGCGCTCCTTAGGAACGCCGTTTTAGTATTAAACAGATTCAATTTAAAGTCAGCTTTCGACAAACTCAGCGCGACTCCCAGTACAAATTTCTAGTACCGGTACGTATCCGGTTTGTACGGGCCTTTAAGCGGGAGATTCAAATATTCCGACTGCTCCTTTGTCATGGTGGTTAACTTGACGCCAAGCTTGTCCAAATGCAACCGGGCGACTTCCTCGTCCAGTATTTTTGGAAGGGTGTAAACGCCAACTTCGTATTTATTATTGTACAACTCCATCTGCGCCAGCACCTGGTTGGTGAAGGAGTTGGACATGACGAAGGAAGGGTGTCCGGTAGCGCAACCGAGGTTGACAAGTCTTCCTTCGGCCAACAGGATGATGCTGTTCCCCTTCGGAAAGGTATATTTGTCCACCTGCGGTTTGATTTCGATTTTTTTGATTCCGGGGAATTTGTTCAGTTGTTCTACCTGAATCTCAATGTCGAAATGACCGATGTTGCAGACAATAGCATCGTCTTTCATCGCTTCCATATGTCCAATGGTGATGATATCTTTACAGCCAGTGGTGGTGACGAAAATATTTCCCTCCTTCACGCCTTCTTCCATGGTGGTCACTTCGTATCCTTCCATGGCGGCTTGCAGGGCGCAAATGGGGTCAATTTCCGTCACCAGAACGCGGGCTCCGAGATCGCGCATGGCCCTGGCGCAACCCTTACCCACATCCCCATAACCTGCGATCACCACTACTTTTCCCGCAATCATGATGTCTGTGGCCCGTTTGATGCCATCCGCCAGAGATTCGCGGCAACCGTAAAGGTTGTCGAATTTGGATTTGGTGACGGAGTCATTGACGTTCATTGCCGGAAGCTTTAGAGACCCGTCCTTCAACATCTTGTATAGGTTGTGTACGCCGGTTGTGGTTTCCTCGGTAACGCCTTTTAGATCGGCGAGAAATTCCGGGTGATTTTTATGCACGTAGCAGGTCAAATCGCCGCCATCGTCTAGGATCATGTTAGGGCCCTGGCCATTATCAAACAACAGGGTTTGCCCGGTACACCACCAATACTCTTCTTCGGTTTCACCTTTCCAGGCGAATACAGGAATACCTGCTTTAGCAATTGCCGCTGCAGCGTGGTCCTGCGTAGAAAAAATATTGCAGGATGCCCATCGGACCTGGGCACCAAGTTCGATCAGGGTTTCTATCAGAACGGCGGTTTGAATGGTCATGTGCAGAGAGCCCGCAATCCTTGCTCCTTTAAGAGGTTTGGATTTTCCGTGTTTATCGCGCAGGGCCATCAATCCGGGCATTTCCTTTTCAGCAAGAATCATCTCCTGCCTGCCCCATTCAGCCAGTGAGAGGTCTTTTACCTTAAATTTTTCAGCAGCAGTGGCTGTGGACATCTTTTTCTCCTAAATAGGGTTAATTGAAAGTGGGTCAATAGATAATGAATTAAATTTAGTGGGTTAGGGAAGGTTTCCAAAGTTCGGGTCTGGTATATGCTGAATACCAGCGAACAAGCAATCATTTCTTCTTAATTCAACACTGAAATAGTGTCATAGAAGACAGGTAATCGGCGAGGAAAAGTCCTCATTTTTGCCATTCTAAGGGGTTTTTACCCGTTCGTCCATAATAACTTTTCTGGGTTGTAAGGAAGTCTTTATTTGTTACAGTTTAGCTGATATTATAGGGAAGGTAAAGGTAATATTTGCTATACGGATATTTATTGCTGTTTCAAGGGGTGAAGGTTGCTGTAAGGATTTATCCAGAAATTATGGGCACCTCTAAAAATTGACTAAATGTTCTTATATCGTCAATTCAAAGAAGTGTCTTTGTTATAGTGGGACAGGCTTTCCAGCCTGTTCGCACGGGCTGGAAAGCCCGTGCCACTTAAAAACTAATTTTTAGAGGTGTCCTTATGTGACTCCAAGGTTTTTAGTCATACGATACTTTAACGGTCTTAGAGATGAATTTCACAAAACTAATAAGTTTCATTTTTGTAATCGGTGTCGGTAACCAGGTTTTTTTGTTAATGCATTTCGCTTAATTGCAAGGTAGGAAGATATTTCTCTCTATCATCCTGAGGTTGGGAAATAAATTCCCAAAAATTTGTGGCACGCAAATTCGTGGTTCCGATAATGCCGATTTCATGATATAAATCGTTAATATTCAAATGAATTTTTTTAGTAAAAAATAAGTAGGGTGGCGGCCGATATGGCGCGTATTTTGCTTTGTATATAGCGACTAAACAATAATGAGGATGCCATGCTGATTGATAAACTATTATTTTCAGATACCGTTCCTGCAATGATGAAAAAGAGTCTGGATTTCAACTCCAGTCGACATCTTCTGATTTCCAATAATATCTCGCAGATGGACACTCCCGGTTATAAGGCGCACGATGTGGATTTTAAAAGTCAGTTGCGGGACGCCATCGGCAGTAGCTCTCAACTCAATTTGCGCACAACGAATGAGAGACACTTCGGGCCGGGTAAGACAGCGGTCCAGGGTATTTCTGCTCTTCCTTATGAAGAGGGGCACCTGGCAAAATCAAACGGCAATAATGTGAATATCGATTATGAAATGGCTAAGCTGGCAGAGAACCAGATCGACTTCAATGCGGTAACGCAAATGATGATGAAGCGAGGATCGTCAGTTAGAAGCGCCATCACCGAATCGGCGTCGCAATAATTAGTTAATTGATTTCGGTGAAACAGCCGAAACAGGTATAGATTGACAAAAACAGGTTTAGGGATTAACTTGGTAGCAACCATTTATATTAGGTAAGAAGTCGTGAAAGATATCACCATCCAAAGCAATCTGAAGGCTCTGCAAGGCCCCGGCGCGGTCGGCAAGATCGAACTGCGAAGTGATTCTCAAAACGGGCAGAACGGTCCCTCGTTTGCGGATACCCTCACCCAATCGCTGGAGAAGGTGAATAATCTGCAAAAAGAAGCTGATGCGGCTATCAAGGACTTTGTTTCCGGTGAGACCCGGAATATCACCGAAACCATGATCGCCGTCAACAAGGCCGATCTGGCGTTTCGATTGACCATGCAGGTGCGCAACAAAATAGTCGAAGCTTACCAAGAAGTATTGCGTACCCAAGTGTAAAGTTTTTGAAAAGAAACCATTCAAAAAGCCTCTGGAGATTTTTCTCCGGGGGCTTTTTTTGTTGCCCAGCGTGACGCTGGACCCAACCAGCCTGGGGCTGGACTCAATATGAACGTTCAATGGGTTTATGGACAGTACTCGCCATCGTTAAGGATTTCTTCCTCACCCCCTTGAAGGAGCACTTGCCAAGTGACGGATTGAGGTGAGGGGGGTAGGCTCCAAATCCCCCAAACCCCCTTCTTTAAAAGGGGGCTTTATTGTCTCCCCTTTAAAAAAAGGGGGGGATTGAACAAATTAGAGTTTGTTATATTTCAATTTTGGTCGAGGGGAGGATTTTTATATACAACCGTTATGCAATCCTCGGCTCTCACTGAATTATTTCCTCTTGCGAACGATGACTCAAACGCGGTTAAATAAAGGTTATTAAAATCAAACATAATATTCCTTATACAGGGGATGAATCATGAATAGAACTTTGCAACGTGGGTTGATTGGGGTAGCGGGTATTATTTTTTCCTTATCAGTGGTGTCGATGAGTTGGGCGCAAGCGGGAGCTCACGCCAGCGTTGGTTTAGGTCATGGAGAAGAAGGCTATCTCCACCTTCAAGAGATGGTAAAACATTTGGAATTCAGCTTGAAAATGCCGGATGCCAGCGAAGAACTGAAAACGCACGCCGAAGAATCCCTGAAACATGCGAATGAGGCGTTGAAGCATTATAACGAAGCTCTCAAACACGCCAATGAATCACTCGGACGACCGGCAGAAAATCCTATGATGAGCGGCAGGGAAGAGGGGTCTCAGCACGAGAAGGAGGAAGGCTCGCATTGAGCCTTTTGCCGTAGATGATGCGCGTGGCCAGCCCTTCAGAACGGTTTCTAAAATGATTGGTAAAGAGGGCGAGGGTTTCATCAGGGTGCATTTCATATGTGTTTAAATGGCATATTTTAAGGCGTTGCGCTGTTCCAACTGTGAAAAGAGGTTCATAAAATAAAAAGGCGAGGCCACGAAGCCCCGCCTAATTCATTTCATGGAACCCGTATATTACGAGGACTCGTCCCGCCTCAGAGTATTTTTTCCTCGGATTGTTCCGGTTATTTCTGTTTTTCTAATGTCCTGTTCCAAACTGTTCCTTAGGTTTTCCAGACCCTGGTCAAGGATGGCCCCTGCAAAAGGTTCCATTTTTTTATGGCCCTGTAAAGAGGAACTAAAAAGGGGGGCATTATATGAACTACAAGGGGAATTAGCAGGTTGCTGAAAAAGAGAAAAATCCGTCAGCGGGTTAAGTTTTACAGGTTTTTGCTTTTAAGTAGCACAGCCTTTCCAGGCTGTGCTACTGGTTTTCTTAAATTAACAGTAAACTTGAAATTAACATTTTAAGGTCCCAAAAATAGTTTTTCAGCAACCTGTTAGAGAATTTACTAAGGTGCTGAACGATGGTTTATTTTTCATCTGTAATGCCTTCAAGCAAAAAATGTTGCATCGGTCGCCCAAAAAATACTGCGCGGACTGGTAACGGTTTCGCCAGGACGTTTTGATTACAATTCCGGGCGAAACCGTCGCATGTGTAAGCTGTTACATTCCCACTTTTTCACGGACTTCATCCATTAACTTGGCGTCGATCAGGGTGACACCTTTTTCGAGGGCAAAGTTGATCACGGTTTTCTTCGCCATGTTGCGGACGAAAAACGGTACTTTTTTGATCCGTAGCTGAGCTTCCTCCGACCACACGAGATTGTCTTCCGGTTTGCCCTTATCGAGTTCTTTTTTAGCCTGGGCCAGTTGCGAGCCAACCATGCTGAGAGGTCCCGTTCCCACACTGGAAGCGCCGCCAACTTCGACCCCCAGTTTGCTGACAAACTCGGTTTCAAATTTATTGGTCAGCATGGCGATCATATGGCCGCATTTTTTGCACTTAAATTTCATGGACAGATTTTTAGACTCATCCGGCATGATGCCGTCGGTTTGAGTTTCCATCTGTGCATCGCAAGGTATACAAAGAAATTTCATCGTTCCCCCTAGGATTTATTTTCTATAAAATTCGTTATGTAGTTGACTGCCGAGGCGATGGCTTTCCCCGTTATGGAATCCTTGTTCTCGGCATAAAATAATGTTCCTGAATCTGTTTTTCTGGACACTCGGGTATCGAAAGGAATCTTTCCGATATAGTTGATCCCCTTTCTTTCCGTCAGCTTTTCAACGTCCTGGCCCTCAAACAGTTTTCCTTCCTGATCGCAATGCGGGCACACGTAGGTGGCCATGTTTTCGATCAGCCCGATGATGGGAACGCCCATCGTATTGTTCTTGGTGATGGACTTGGAAACGATGTGCTGAGAAAGCAGAGAAGGGATGGTGATTTCGACCACACCAGCCAACTCAGGAATCAAGTCGCGAATATTGTCGATACGATCGCTTCCCGGCGGCATGTCTATCAATAGATAATCGAGATCTCCCCAGTTGGTATCGGCCAGAAGTTCACGCAACGCGGTCGATTCCATGGTACTGACCCAAGTCGATGTGGCTCCTCCATCCTCGGTCCACATAACCGGAGTGTCCGGGCTGGCCACCAGCATATCCATAGACATGATTTTGATACCCATAGCTCCCGCTCCGGGTTGAATCCCTTGCTCGTCAATTTCAAGTTTCCGCTCATTTCCCACCCCAAGCAGATGACCGATACTAGGGCCGTTCAGGTCCGCGTCTAAAATTCCGACGCTGTGACCCTGATCTGCAAGACAAGCGGCAATATTGGCTGTTATTGAACTTTTACCAACGCCGCCTTTGCCGCTCATTAAAGCGACCTTGTGCTTTATTTTGTCCAGCCGGGAGCGGAGTTTCTCCCTTTGGGACACCACCTGGCTGATGATGTTGGAACCGCCATCTCCCGCCAGATCTTCATAGGTTTTCATGATTGCTCCTGAAAAGCGATAAGTGTTTGGGCTTAAAATACATACAAAAATTCCCTTTTATCATATAGAACTCTGGCAGAGTTTGAAAGGGCAAGTTTCGAGGATAGGGGGGCGATAAAACTAACCCTTAAAATTTCGACTTTTCCATTGACCGCACGGGAGTATCTAATCTACATTAATGGGTTCAGGTCTTGGAATTTACAGGATTTTTGCCTATCACGTGACAGGAATTAGAATGGAACTATCGGAAGACGAAAAAAAGCTTATTGAAGAAGAGGAAACTCTTTTTAGCAGGACTATAGAATCATTGTGCAAGGAACTCCCTCAGGTGCAGGCTTCTAAAATATCAGCCAATATTCTGGCGCGGGAGTTGACGCAACAAATGGTCGGCGAATGGAATCATGAGGAAAGACAGCCGTTGGTTTCAGATGAGGCCGTGGCCCATAGGATTTCCGATATTCGCAAGGAAAGCGATCAAACGTTGTTAGAGTTGATCCGCGAGCCCTATTTTGGCCGGGTGGTGACCTCCGAGGATGACGGTAAGGAAGTGGCTTTTCTGATCGGAAAAAAGAGCAACATTGAATCGGGGATAGTCGATTGGCGTAACGGTCCGATCTCCGCTCTCTATTTCAATTACAAGCAGGGAGAAGAATTTTTCGAGGAAATCAATGAAAGGGAGCGTAGCGGTAAAATCAAGTTGCGACGTTCTTATCAGATCGAAGGAGGAAAACTGGTTCAGATAGATACTCCGGAAGCCGTGTATCACTGGAGTGATAACGGGTGGCTAAAACTGGATGTCGATGCGGAAATTGCCGCGCACCGGTCACGGAAAGTCGGTTCTTCGGATAAAAAGCTTCCCAACATACTGTCTCTAATCACCAAAGATCAGTTTGAACTCATCACCACCGATCCCGATCGTCCGGTGATTATTCAAGGTTCTGCGGGGTCTGGAAAAACAACGGTCGCCCTGCATCGCCTCGCCTGGTTACTGCATGAGGAAAATTCTTTTGCCAGTCCCGAAAAAACCCGCGTCCTGGTGATGAATAAGTCTTTGCAGATATACGTGGATTCAACGCTTCCTTCCATGGGAATCCATAATGTGGAAACTTCGACCTTCAACGGTTGGGCGCTTTCGATCATTCGCAGGTTAACCAAGGGGAAGGCATTATTTAAATTCCACCAGCTCCCTGATTTTGTTGAAAAAATAAAATTCTCAGAAGAAATTCTGTCGGCCATTGCCGGGCAGGTGAAAAAACAAACGCAGACAACCGATCACTGGATTAGAGAGAATTCTTCCCGTTGGACCAGCCTCATTAAACATTGGGACCAGGGGCGGGATGACGCCGTTCTCCCCCGGATCAGAAACTTTATACATGAGGTCAAGGGCGCGAAAATACCCGATAAGGATAAAAATGATCTTCTTATTTCCTTGCGCTCCCTGATGGGCAAAATGGAAGACTATATAAACGATATTTACGATCTGTTGGCCGATTCAGATCATTTGCGCTCTCATCTCAAGCCAGATCAAAAGCTTGATTACCACCTGGAATATTTGCGGGACCGAACGGAAAAAAATCGCAAAAATAAAAACCTCGATTATTTCGACATGTCCTTGATTTTGTATAATATCCAGCTTAAAAACGGTGGATTGCCTGGCAAAAACGATGAGATCACTTTGCTGGATCATTTGGTTATTGATGAAGCTCAGGATTTTGGCCCCGTTGAATTCGCCATCATGGTGCAAGCGGTCAAGGACCGGCGCAATTTGACAATCGTTGGCGATGTCAGTCAGAAAATATTATTTGCCAGACGATTTATCGGCTGGGAAAAAATCATCGACAGTCTGAACCTTGAGGAAAGCGATTTGATCCGTTTGGAAATCTCCTTCCGGTGCACAGCCCAGATCATGACGCTCGCCAGCCGAGTGGCAGGCGATAATAAAGTTGTGGAGGGTCGGCAGGGGACGAAACCGCTCTTTCAAAACGTAGAAGATAAGGACGAACTGCTGGAAACAATCACTCATTGGGTAGAGACGGTTCAAGCCGGTAAACCCAACAAGCTGATAGCTCTCATTTGCCGTTCTCCCAAGCAGGCGATGGAGTTAAAAGAAGATCTGGATGAAATGATTCCCGAAGGGCTTCGCCTGGGCCACCGGGACCAGTTTTCCTTTGAGCCCGGAATCATAGTCACCAATGTTCATCAGGTGAAGGGCCTGGAGTTTGATGCGGTCTGTATTGTCGAGCCTACCGAGGAAAATTATCCCCAAACCCGGCCCGAAAGCCGAAATATGCTGTACGTAGCCATCACCCGTGCCGAAGACGATTTGATGCTGGTGGGCACAAAGCCATTCTCCCGGATGATTAAGGGTTAAGATATTGATTATATTTATGTTATATGGATTATTATTTTATTTTATTTTCATAAAAAAAGGTTGCGAAATCGGTAGACAGAACTATATTGGTTAGTGAAGAGTTTAAGGCTAACTTGAACCAGGAGGTGCTTATGGAAGAAGCAAGTCCACCATTCAAGGTTGTAAAAAATTAAAATAGAAGTTAAAAAATAAAATTAAAAGGTCCATCTATAATCCTGGACATACCCGAGTGGGAATTGGCCTCGGGGCTTAAAAAGAGAAAAAACGCGTTGCCGGGCAGGTAGCGCGTTTTTTTTTAGGATTTCCCTCTGAAAGAATTGTTTTTGATGTGGAAATTTAAACCCATTTTTTCCAGGTGAAATTTACATAAAATATTGAATTTAAATAAGTTATTTGTATTTTTAAGTTTCTTCAACTTGTAAGAAAAATAAGTTGCCAAATTTCAGAATGGAACTATATTAGAGTTGAGGGTTTGGGATAAACTTGAAGCAGGAGGTGCTTATGGTAGAAGCAAGTCCACCTTTCAAGGGAGTTAAAAAATAAAATTAAAAAGTCCATCTATAATCCTGGACATACCCGAGTGGGGATTGGCCTCGGGGCTTAAAAAGAGAAAAAACGCGTTACGAAGCATGTAACGCGTTTTTTATTGCATATTTTCCGGGAAGGAATAATTTTTGACCAGGAAATTTAAACTCATCATCGAATATGACGGGACCCGTTACCACGGGTGGCAGGTACAGCTCAACGGCATCACCATTCAGGAAGTTCTCCAGAATTGCTTAAAAAAGATAACCGGCGAAGAACGGCCGGTCATCGGATCAGGCAGAACCGATGCCGGAGTTCATGCGGAAGCACAGGCGGCTCATTTCGAGACCATTTCAAAGATGACAGCGCAGCAATTCCTGATGGCCTTTAATAGTCTGTTGCCCCACGATATCGTCATCAAACAGGTGGATGAGGTTCCAGACACCTTTCACGCACAAAGATCAGCCAAACGAAAAATATACCGCTACACGATATTAAACCGGCAATATCCCTCTGCCCTGCAACACAACCGATGCTTGTTCATTCAATATCACCTAAATATCGAAGCCATGCGCCAGGCGAAAAATTATCTGGAAGGCAAACACGATTTTACAGCGTTTAGGGCCTCCAACTGTGAAGCCAGGAACCCGGTGCGCGAAATCAATTCAATCGATATTGAGCAGGATGGGGATTTTATAATTATCCATTGCGATGGCAACGGATTTCTAAAATACATGGTCCGTAATATTGTCGGAACCCTGGTGCAAGTAGGCCGAAATAAGATCAAACCCGAACAGATCAAAACCATTCTGGAATCCCGCGACCGGAAAAATGCCGGACCCACAGCCAGACCTTATGGGCTTTGTCTGGTCAAGGTTTTTTATGATGAGGAATAAGAAAGGAGTAGTTCCTAAAAGCCGGACTGCCAGAGATCTTTATTTTAATCTTTACTTAACAAATAACGCCACGATCCACGCAAGAATCTGATCCGGATCGGTGAAAAAAACGTCTTCCAGGCTTCCTGAACTGGAACACCAGAAGCCGCCCAGTTTTGCCAGATCTTCCTTGATCAGTCCGCCGTGGCAACCACCCGGTTTTTTATCGGCGATTTTATTCAGGAACAGGTATTTAGCTCCCCAATGCAATTCCAAAGAACCCTTTTTATCATTGGCGATGACTTCAAAATCGACGAGGGAATTTCTTTCATCTTCGATGGTTCCCGAAATCGTCAATTTCGGTCCGTCAAATTCCGCTTGCGCGGAAATTCCCCTTTCGTCCTGAATGACGCCGCCATAACTGATGTACTTCCCCAGTTCCCAGCGCTCAATAGTATAGTCCTGCTCCCCAATACCAATTTTTAGATATTTAGGTTGCTGGATGAATTGTAGGGGTGTCAGGACGGTGAGGCCTTCCCGGATGTCACCAAAATAACGGCCCTCTTCTTCAATGAGCGATATTTTGACTTTGCCGTCCTCCGTTTTGGCGATCAGCGTCAATTGACCAAAAGCCCAGGCTTCTGCGCCCATGAGGGTGGAAAAAAACAAGACGAGCAGGATGATTCGGGAGTTTGAAAAAAACTTAGTCATAAATTTCACCTTATTGCAGATTGAATATTGAAACTTAAAAAGAAGACTATCTTAATAACTAGGAGAACAGGGAGGGCGTGATTATTCCTGGTTTCTGGTAAATTACCCTTATAGATCAGTTGTCAGTTTTCGCCCGTTGGGGTCAAAAATAGGAAAGGATTTCAATCCCCTTTTCGCAAGAAAATATTTTGTCGCAGTTTTAAGAACTTCTAGACCGTATTTAACGCTTCTTCTAAAACTGATGGATGAGGCTTCTTCGAAATACTTAGCGGGGCAGGAGACTTCCCCGACGTTAAAGTCGAAATATAAAGTTTGTAAAAGCATTTCATTGTCGAAAACGAAATCATCCGAATTTTCCAATAGAGGAATAGTGGTCAATACTTCCCGGCTGAATGCCCGGTAGCCGGTGTGGTATTCAGATAATTTCTGATTGATGATAAAGTTTTCAACACCGGTTAAAAATCGGTTCGAGAAATATTTGTAAACCGGCATGCCTCCCGCCATTGCCTTATTCCCGAGGATTCGGGACCCGATCACCACATCGAACACTCCCTCAGCGATCATGGAGGCCATGGCCGTTATGAGTTTCGGCGTGTACTGGTAGTCCGGGTGCAACATGATGACGATATCGCAATTTCTGCGAACAGCTTCCTGATAGCAGGTTTTCTGGTTGGCCCCATAGCCCATATTTTTAGAATGAGCCAAAGTGGTTATATTGAGTTCCTCGGCGACTTTAACGGTATTGTCCTGGCTGGCGTCGTCGGTGAGGATGACTTCGTCCACCACGCCTTTGGGAATTTCCTGATAGGTTTTCAGGAGCGTCTTTTCGGCGTTATACGCCGGCATGACCACGGCGATGCGTTTTCCATTTATCATTGGAGACGAGGGAGGAGAAAAATTATAGGGGTGGAAAGGGTTTCAAATCGTGAAAATTTCCAATAAAACTACGCTCCGAGGAGAGTATAATAAGGCAAAAAAAAATATTTACAATGAGTTTAATGCCGCTATACTTGCCGGGGTTCACCCCCTTTGACGGCCAGTGTGGTTGCCGTTAGACAGGACTCTTGCCATTCACCCTTGATCGAGGGTAGGGGAGAACCCTTTAATCCCAGGAAACAATCAATAACAAGGACGGGGAATTGTACCGATGAAGGAAAAATACAAAATTGCTCTTTTACCGGGGGATGGTATCGGCCCGGAAGTCGTGCGGGAAGCGGTAAAAATTTTAAAAATTCTGGAGTCCAGGCTGGATTTAACAATTGAGATGGACTCTGTTCCTGTAGGCGGCGCAGGATACGAGGCTACCGGTCACCCATTGCCAGAAGAGTCCTTAGCAGCCGCTAAAAATTCAGATGCGGTTCTGCTTGGCGCGGTGGGGGGACCCAAATGGGAAAAACTGGACTTTTCCCTGCGTCCGGAAAGAGCCTTGCTGGGACTGCGATCTTCTCTGAAACTTTATGCCAATCTGCGTCCTGCAAAAATATTTCCAGCCCTGGTCGAGGCTTCCACCTTGAAGCGGGAAGTCGTGGAAGGGCTGGATATTCTCGTGGTGCGGGAATTGACCGGAGGCATTTACTTTGGCGAGCCACGGGGCATCCAAACCCTGGCCGATGGCACCCGCGAAGGAAGGAATACCCTGGTTTACAACGAAATGGAAATCGAGCGCATCGCCCGCATCGCCTTTGAAGTGGCGCAAAAAAGAAATAAGAAGGTCATGTCCGTGGATAAAGCCAATGTCCTGGAAGCCACCGGATTGTGGCGTGAAGTCGTCACCGAGATCCATAAGGATTATGCGGATGTCGAGCTACAGCATATGTACGTGGATAATTGCGCCATGCAGCTGGTTCGCAATCCCAAACAGTTTGATGTCATCGTCACCACCAACATGTTTGGAGATATTTTGAGCGACGAAGCCTCTATGCTGACAGGTTCTATAGGAATGCTGCCTTCCGCCAGCGTGGGTGGAGACACCGGGATGTATGAGCCCATTCATGGCAGTGCCCCGGATATTGCAGGGCAGGGCAAAGCCAATCCACTGGCCACGATTCTTTCTGTCGGGATGATGTTTAAATATTCCTTCAATCAGGAGGAACCCGATCAATGGATAGAAAGAGCCGTTGAATCGGTTTTGAACCAGGGATACCGGACGGCGGATATCATGTCCCAGGGAATGAAGGAAGTGGGGACTTCGGAAATGGGTGACCTTGTGGTCAAGGAAATGGAGAGCAATGGCTTTTAAGAAAAAAGATAAATATAACATCGGTGTGGTGGGCGCCACCGGTGCCGTTGGGCGAAGAATGATTTCCATATTGGAGGAGAGAAAATTTCCGGTGGATCGATTATCGCTTTTGGCCTCCGCTCGGTCGGCAGGGCAGGTTTTGCCCTTTAACGGTCAATCCATCGAAGTGGAAGTGCTGACGGAAGATTCATTTGCGGGTCTGGATTTTGCCCTGTTTTCAGCCGGAGCCTCCGTCAGCCTGCAGTTCGCCCCCAGTGCGGTCAAAGCCGGTTGCATTTTGGTCGATAATAGCAGTGCGTATCGGATGGATAAGGACGTTCCTCTGGTCGTTCCAGAAGTGAACCCCCACGCCATCGGCGACCAGCCCGGAATCATCGCTAATCCCAATTGTTCAACGATTCAAATGGTCCTCGCGCTTTATCCGATTCATGCCAGATACCAGATCAAACGGGTGGTGGTCTCCACCTATCAATCGGTTTCCGGTTCGGGGCAGAAAGCCATTGCCGAACTGGTGCAACAAACCCGGAATATTTTGGATGACAAGGAAATTGACAAGCAGGTGTATCCCCATCAGATTGGTTTTAACTGTATTCCGCAAATAGATGTTTTTATGGAGAACGGTTACACAAAAGAAGAAATGAAAATGGTGAACGAAACCAGAAAGATTCTTGGGGACGATTCCATTCAGGTTTCGCCAACCACCGTTCGCGTTCCCGTTTTTTATTCACACTCGGAATCCGTGAATGTCGAAACCGAAAAACCCATCCGGGCTGAAGACGTTAAAAAATTATTGGCCAGTTTTCCAGGAATTTGTGTCGTGGATGACCCGCAAAAAAACGAGTACCCATTGGCAATTGATGCGGAAGGAAAAGACGCTGTGTTTGTGGGCCGGTTGCGTAACGATATTTCCAAAGAAAATGCGATCAACTTCTGGGTGGTATCGGATAATTTGAGAAAAGGGGCGGCCCTGAATGCGATTCAAATTGTAGAATTGATTCTTGGACGGCCGTAGTTCACTGTAAATCAAAAAATCAGGGGGCAGCCATCCCCTTTTCCCGCCTGACTTAATCTTGACATTAAGCAAGCACTAATTGTATATATAAAAGCCACTTATTGAAGCAAGTCACTTAATTTTTCCTCGACTCGAATCTACCTTCAAGGAATCCAACCATGTCAGAAGATGCCAAGCAAAACCGGCCGGAAGGCGCATCCGGCCAGGAAAATCCAGCCAGCCCCGCAAATTTTAATGTGACAGAGTTTAAAGGTTTATTGGAGGTTGCTGCGCACGAACGCAAGAACCTGCAATTGCTCGTGGAATACTTTGAGCGTAAAAGCGAGGAATTGGAGGATAAAAAACACTTTTTTGAAAAAATTGAAAGCCAGGTTCCAGACACCCTGAATAAACTCAGTATGTTTAATGACCGTTTTCAGGAAGTCAAAACCATTGATGTGCGGGTCAGGGACTTTCAGAAGGTTTCCAAGGAGCTGGAGTCCAACTACAACGTCTTGAAGCGGGAGTTGGATGAGTTGCATTTGCTCAGCGAGCATGTCGATCATAAGATCAAAAGTTTGCATCAGCAAAGAGGGCTTGTGGAAAAAGCCAATGATGATGCCGGGCGGCTCAATGTCCTCATCTGGGACATGGACTCTAAAATCAAAAAGCTCAAGGATAAAAATAAGCTGATCAAGGGCGCAGACCGGGAGCATCAACCGGTTGGAAAACATGCTAAACAGCGTGTCTGACAAGGTGGATGAAGTTGTCAGTTTTAAAGAGATGATGAAAACCGGCTCGTTAAAAGTGTCGGAAATGAAAACCGCCCTGGTGGAACTCGATTCCCGCTTTGCCACCATTCTCCAGGAAAAAGAGGCAATTAAAAATTACACAAGAGATACGGAGGATTTGAAGCGGACGTTGGAAGTGGTGAAAGATGATTATGAATCCCTGCTGGGGAAGAGCCACATTGTCCGTGAAACGCATGATTCTTTAAACAAGCTCAGTCAGGAAATCAGCGACCTGAAAGTAGAATCGAAAAACATATGCGTTAAAAATGAGATGATCCGTAGCATAAGCGGTCGATTGAGAGATCTTGATGCTTTATCCGTTGATGTCGAGACTAAAATTTCCCGAATTTTGGATGAGAAAGTAGTTATCGAAAAAACGGAAGAAAAAATCAACAAGCTGAATTCTTTCCTCATGGACAATCTGAGCAACAAAATGATTCTCCTGAAAGAGGAAATGAGAAATATTGATGTCGCTAATGAAAAAATGAACCGGTTCAACCAGATGCCCGATGAAGCGGAACAAAAGGTCAAACGTTTGGATGGCGAAATTGAAAAACTGGACTCTGTCGGCGCCATTCTTCAGCAAATTGAGTCCGTCAGCGAATCCACTCGCCTGCAGATGGATGAGATCATTCGCAAGCAAAACCTCGTAGATCAAGTGGACAAGAAAATCAATGATCTCAGCTCTATGGTCATCAGTCTGGATGTCAAGATGGAAACTCAGATGCAAAGAAAGGCCTTGATCGAAAAGCTGGAGAAAAAAGTGGATGGACTGGATTTCTTCATCGAAGAAGCCAATATCAAAATCGCCAAAGTCAGCAAGAAGATCGATTTTCTGGACAAATTGGACACCAAGCTGGAGAGTTTGAAAGCGATGTCCAATACGGTGGAGGAAAAGATTCTGGACATTGCCAAGGAAAAATCCGCCATTGATGCTCAAGAAAAGAGAATGAACAGCCTGGCTACCAAACACAGCATATTGGAAACTGAATTGCGATCCAGGTTTAAAGACCTTACGGATGCAAAAGAGGAAAACAACCAAATCAGCCAGATTAGGGAAGAGCTGGGAGAGGTGTCCAGCAACTTTGCAAGTAAGGTGGAAGATCTGAGCCAGGAAACATTAAAGGTTCTGACTGTAGAAAGTAAGCTTTCGGAGCTTGACAATGTTTTAAAAGATCTGAAATTGCGACAGGAAGTTTTGGACGATAAAGAGGAGCTCATCGTCCGAGCGGAACAGAAGATAGAGCACCTTAACAATTTGACGGCCCAAGTGGAAAAAAGGATCAAACAGGTGGTCGCCAGTGAAGATAAAGTCCGGGAAACCGAGGTGGCTCTGGCTAAACTGGATAATGTCATTGCCCGAGTCAACTCGGAAAAAGACCGGATTGACAAAGAACGGGAAAACATGAACAAGATCAATCTCAATATAGACAAGCTGAACTCGGTCACCGAGGAAGCTGAGATCAAGATTGATATTCTGAACAATAAGATTGGGTTGTTGAATGATGTCGATAAGCGGTTGAGTAACCTGAACCTGATCGCTGAAGACGTGAACATGAAAATTCAAAGTTTGAACAAAGAAAAAGCCACCATACGGGTGGCAGGTGAGCAGATCGCTGAATTGAAATTTCTTTTGAGCCAGGTGAACAAGGTCAAACAAAGTTCAGAGGAAGATGACAGTTAATAACGGCGTTATATAAAGAATATTTTTTGAGTGAGGCGAAATGCTTGGAATTATAGGCGGGAGCGGTCTGTATCACATGAAGGAGTTGAAAGTTCTGGAAAAAGTAAAGGTGGAAACACCGTACGGCCCTCCTTCGGACGATATTATTTTGGGAGAATTGATGGGGGTGCGACTGGCATTTTTGCCCCGCCACGGGACGGGCCACTTCATTCCACCTTCTGAGATCAACTTTCGCGCCAATATTTTTGCCATGAAGAAAATCGGCGTGGAGCGCATCCTGTCTGTGAGTGCGGTCGGTAGCATGAAAGAAGAATTAAAGCCGGGTCACTTTTCGGTTCCCGATCAATTCATTGATAGGACGACCCGCCGAATCAGCACGTTTTTTACTCAAGGCCTGGTGGGACACGTGAGTCTGGCAGATCCCATTTGCCCGGACCTCGCCAAGGTATTGACCGATTCCGCAAAAAAAACCGGTACTGAAGTGCATGCAGGCGGCACTTATATTTGTATCGAGGGTCCACAATTTTCCACCCGCGCAGAATCGAATTTGTATCGGTCATGGGGCGTAGACATCATCGGTATGACCAACGTGACCGAAGCCAAACTGGCGCGCGAAGCGGGGCTCTGTTATGCCACGTTGGCTCTGGTCACCGATTTCGATTGCTGGCTGGTGGAGGAGGAGCCGGTCACCCTGGAAGCGGTCTTGCAGATCATGGGTGAGAATGTGGAAAAAGCCCAGATAGCGGTCAAGGAACTGGTGGCAAATTTGACAGGTTCTCCTTCCTGCTCGTGTGCGTCTGCGGCAACTCATGCCATTGTTACCGACAAAAAGCTGATCCCCGAGAAACTTAAAAAAGATTTATCAATTTTATTTGAGATGTGACTTTGAATCGATCCAAATCTGAAGAATTATTTTCGCGCGCCCAGAGTGTAATGCCAGGAGGCGTCAACAGCCCGGTTCGTGCGTTTAAAGCGGTCGGGGGGCATCCCCTGTTCATTAAAAAAGGCCAAGGCGCCCGAATAACAGATGTCGATGGCAGTGAGTTCATCGACTATGTTTCATCCTGGGGGCCCTTGATTTTTGGCCACGCCCATCCTGAAATTGTGGAAGCGATCCGCCATCAGGCGGGGTTGGGAACCAGTTTTGGCGCACCGACAAAGCTGGAAATCATCTTGGCTGAAAAGGTCGTGCAGGCGGTTCCTTCCATGGATGTGGTGCGTATGGTGAATTCCGGTACGGAAGCCGTGATGAGCGCCATTCGCCTGGCCCGTGGGATCACCGGGCGAGACAAAATTCTGAAATTTGAAGGCTGTTATCACGGTCATGCCGACAGTATGTTGGTCAAAGCCGGCTCCGGCCTGATGTCTCTGGGAATTCCAGAATGTCCGGGTATTGTGGCTGATCTCGCCAAAAATACTTTGACCCTTCCCTATAATGATTCCTCCAGTGTGGACAATCTGTTTGCCGAACAGGGCGATGAAATCGCCTGCATCATTGTTGAGCCGATTGCCGGCAATATGGGAGTGGTTCCCCCGCAACCGGGGTTTCTGCAAACCCTCCGCGATGTGACCCGTCGTTCTGGCACCCTGTTGATTTTTGATGAAGTGATTTCCGGGTTCAGGGTGGGCCTGGGAGGGGCTCAGGAGCTTTACGATATCCTGCCGGACCTCACTTGTCTGGGGAAAATTATAGGCGGTGGATTGCCTGTGGGAGCCTATGGTGGAACCAAAGAGATCATGGATCAGGTTTCCCCAACGGGTTCCATCTACCAGGCGGGAACGCTTTCGGGCAATCCTCTGGCCATGGCCGCAGGCATTAAAATGCTGGAGCTTCTGTCCGCTCCAGGGGTTTATGAGGATCTCGAAGCAAAATCTGAAAAGTTGTGCGCCGGGTTCAAGGATAATGTTCAGAAACTGGGGATTCATGCCCGTTTCACCCGCGTGGGGGCCATGTTTTCCATGTTTTTTACCAGCGAAGAAATTGTTGATTTCCATTCCGTAAAAACATGTGACACTGAATTTTTCAAACGCTACTTTAACGCCATGCTGGATGCGGGGATTTACATTGCTCCTTCACAGTTTGAATCCGGATTTATGTCCGCCGTACACACACAAGATGATATAAATCAAACAATTGAAGCTAATTTTGTTGCTTTGAAAAAGGCCAGGGGATAGAGTAATAATCTATGATACGAGTAACCAACAGGGATAACTTATGAGTGATATTTCCGGTGTATTTGCAAGACAAATTATCGACTCGAGAGGAAATCCGACCATTGAAGTTGAAGTGGTTCTGGAAGATGGCACCATGGCCCGTGCGGCGGTTCCCTCGGGGGCGTCCACCGGGTCCCGCGAGGCTGTAGAATTGCGCGATGGGGACCCCAAAAAATACCTTGGTAAAGGTGTGTTGAAAGCGGTTCAAAACGTTAATAGTAAAATCGCTCCCGATTTGGTTGGAATTGAAGTCACCGAACAGGTTTTGATCGACAATCTGATGATCGAAAAGGACGGCACTAAAAATAAGGAAAAGCTGGGAGCCAATGCTATTTTGGGAGTCTCCCTGGCGGTTGCTAAAGCGGCTGCCCAGGAGCTGGATCTGCCTTTATTTCAGTATCTTGGTGGTACCAACGCCAAGCAATTGCCCGTCCCCATGATGAACGTGATAAACGGCGGCGAGCATGCAGACAATAATGTTGATATTCAGGAGTTCATGATCGTTCCTGTTGGTGCGAACTCATTTTCCCATGCCTTGCGCATGGGGGTGGAAATTTTTCACCATTTAAAAGCAGTATTAAAGAAGCACAAATTCAGTACCGCTGTTGGGGATGAAGGGGGATTTGCCCCGAATCTGAAATCCAACGAGCAGGCCATTGAGGTGATTCTTGAAGCCGTAAAAGCCGCAGGGTACAAGGAAGGGAAAGATATTCTTCTTGCCCTGGATATAGCGGCCAGTGAATTGTATAAAAATAAAAAATACGTTCTTGCTGCGGAAAAGAAGTCCAAACTCAGTTCCGATGAAATGATCGACTATATCGCACAGCTTGTGAATAAATATCCGATAATCAGTGTTGAAGACGGGCTTGCCGAAAATGACTGGAGTGGATGGAAACGGCTTACGGAGCAACTGGGCCAAACAACCCAGATAGTCGGCGATGATGTGTTTGTCACCAATACCGAAATTTTAGCCAAGGGAATTAAAGATAAAGTTGGCAATTCCATTCTTATCAAAGTCAACCAGATAGGGACTCTCACCGAAACTTTGGATGCTGTGGAAATGGCCAAACAGGCAGGATATACGGCGGTAATCTCCCATCGTTCGGGGGAAACGGAAGATACCACTATTGCCGATATTGCAGTGGCTGTCAACGCCGGCCAGATAAAAACCGGCTCCTTGTGCCGGTCCGATCGCATCGCAAAATATAACCAGTTGTTGCGCATAGAGGAAATATTGGGAGAAACGGCTCAATACAAAGGAAAGAGTGTTTTTTATAATCTGAATCTCTAATTTAGCGGTTAGCAGGGGTACTTATGGCGCGTTATCATCAAATTCTATTGCTGACCTTCTCATTTTTTGCGTTGTTGGTGTTGGTTGCCGTATTTCATGATGAAGGCATTTTACAGGTATTTAAGTTGCAGGATCAAATGGCGGAAATGAATCAAAGCAACAAGACGCTGCACGAAAACAACCTTAAAATCCGCAAAGAAATAGAAGGCTTGAAGTTTAACTCTCTGGCGATTGAAAAGATCGCTCGTGAGAAATTAAACTGGGTCAAACCAGGAGAGACCGTTTATCAAATTGTACGTAATACCGCCCTCCCTCAAAAAAATAACTGATCTCAGAATTTCTCCCCGTTAAAATCTTTTAAATTTCCCTCACATAGCTTTTTCTTTAGATTTAAAAAAAACAAAAAAACTCATTAAAATTCAAATAGTTAGTGTATAATGGTTGTATACGGTTAATCATTGAAGGGCCTTTAACAGAAGTTACGGTTTACCAATACTTTAGGGTGGGTAGTTTCTGTTTACTTCATTAAAGGAATTTAATGATAATTATTTGAAAAATAATCGGTAGGGTGAAAACTGAATAAAAATGTCAATAAGGTATTGATATTTTTAATATAAGTGGTAAAGTAGCTACATCGCATCTTAATTTAATCTTAAAGCAGAACCGAGCCGACGGGGCCAAGAAGCTATTGCTGATAAGGTTCCGTTCTTTTTAAAACGGGATGGAATTCGGAACTCAGATTTTTCTTGTTTTTCTTGTAAATTGCAAGGGGAAGCTACTTATCCGAAGAGGTTAAAAGTAGCATAGCCGTTTGAGTGTCAGAGTACGCTGAAACTTTAAAATATTTTTTTTCCGTTCGGCCATAAGTGATTCAAGAAAATTAAAAAATCGTTTTTTTTCGCAAGGAGGAGTCATGACCAAGCAAGATATTATTAATCAGGTTTCTTCCAGGGCAGATTTGTCCAGATCTAAAGCAGAAGAGGCTGTTGAAACTGTAATCGAATTGATCAAAGAATCTCTTGGTCATGGTGAGCCTGTGATTTTGCGCCGATTTGGAACGTTCCAGGTCAGAGCTAAAACCAGCCGCGTTGGGCGAAATCCAAAAACCGGTGAAGAAGCAGAAATTACCGCACGAAAAGTGGTTCGCTTTAAATCAGGAAAGCATTTTAAACAAGCTGTTAACGACGAAGACGAATAAAAAAACCTCTGTCGTGGGAGGGGGGTAGGGAGAAGCCATCTTAAAGAATCAGCATGGCATCACCATAGCTGAAAAACCGATATTGTTTGCTGATGGCTTCTTGATAGGCTTTGCGCATCAGGTCTGTACCTGCAAATGCACAGACCAGTAGGAAGAGTGTTGACTTGGGCAAGTGAAAATTGGTTAATAACTGGTCTACCATCTTGAACTTTACTCCCGGATAGATAAATATATCAGTCTCTCCCGAGACTTCTTTTTGAGTGGGAGCATCAAAGGTTAGCGACTCCAGCACGCGAGTTGCCGTCGTTCCCACCGCCAGCACCTTTTGCCCCTTTTTCCTGGCTCCAGTGACTTGATTCCATGTCTCTCTTGAGAGTATAAAACGTTCCTTCTCCATTTGATGATCGCGCACATCCTGAACGCGAATGGGTAAAAAAGTCCCGATTCCGACATGAAGGGTTAAAAATGCCAGATCGGCTTTTCCTGCGCCTATTTCTGCCATCAACTCAGGGGTGAAATGCAATCCCGCCGTAGGAGCCGCAACAGCCCCTTCATTGGCAGCGTAAACGGTTTGGTAGCGCTCTCCATCCATTTCACGGGTTTCTTCGTTATCATGGGGTTCCCGGCGGATATAAGGGGGGAGGGGCATTCTTGCTGATTTGTTTAACAGAGACCGAAGATCTCCCTTATAGTTTAATTTGAACATTCCTCGGTTGTCATTCCGACCCTTAAAAATAGCGGTGAGGGCTCCTCCGCAAAGGATAAATTCTGCGCCTGGTTTCATTTTTCCCAGCCCCTTTACCAGGGCATCCCAGACGTCAGGTTCCTGCTCACGGATCAGGATAATTTCTACTTGCTTGCCAGTATTCTTTTTGAACCCGGATACTTTTGCTGGAATGACCCTTGTATCATTGAATACCATGAGAGGATGATGGGGCAGGTATTTGCATATATTTTTAAAGACATCGTGAATAACTGTGCCCGTTTGTCGGCTCACAACCATCAGCCTGGACTGGTCTCGTCGCAACGCCGGTCGCTGGGCGATCAGTTCTTCGGGCAATTCAAAATCGAAATCGGTTAACTTCATGGAAACATTTTTCCTTCTAATGAAATTTTATGAGATGCAGGAAATTTGGCGTCAAAATAGCATTTACAATTACTTACCTAAATTGTGGTTGACCCCTTTAAGTAAATATATTATTCTTCGACAGTTAACCTGTAAAAGGAATTATTTTTGGAAAGTGGATTGGAGGAGATAATGGGGAAGACGTTAAAGTTTTTAAGTTTGGTTGTGCTCTCTTTTGCCTTGATAATCAGTGCGGCCGGAGAAGCGGATGCAAAAGGGAAAAGTAAAAAAAAGAAAGTCCCTGCGCAGCCATCCTATGTGGGAGCTGTCAAATGTAATGGAAGTTGCCACGACGCCTATTACCAGGGTTGGAAAAACTCTCCTCATGGTGGCACCTTTAACCTGCTGAAACCTGGAGTCCGTGAAGAAGCTAAAAAAAGGGTCAAGCTGGACCCGCAAAAGGACTATACCACCACTCCGCTATGTTTGCGATGCCACACTACCGGTTATATGCAAGCAGGGGGATTCAAGCCGGCTGGCACTAAGAATAAAAAGGGCAAAGTAGTCGCCACAAAGATAGACCCGGATGAACCAAATTTAGAACAGGTTGGCTGTGAAATGTGTCATTCGGTTGCCGGCGGAGCCCAGTTCCGGGTTGTCATGAAAAACACCAAGGGAGATTTTAAAAAGGCCGACATTGAAAAGTATGGACAGAGATGGGATTACGCCAATGTCTGTACGCGGTGTCATACCCACCCAAATACTCCCTTTAAGCCTGAAGTCCATGACAAGTATAAGTTCAACTTTGAAGAACGCAAGTTGAAGGTTCACGACAAGGACAAGTACTGGAACGAAGATAATATGGACCAAAAGCTTGAAAAAGTTAAGGATCGCAAAAAAGAGGTGGCTATATCAGAAAAGAAACCTCTCTTGATCGAAGACTTTGCTGTAAAGAAGGATAAACTTTTGTTTAAATCTAAATCCATGCCTTACACAGCAAAGACAAAAACTTACAATTATAAGGAATGATTATTTTTCCTTACTGAATTTGAGGTCTGACCTTTTTTCAAGGTCAGACCTCTTTTTTTTATCCATTTAAAATTTCCTGACGTGGTCGCTGATGAGCAATGGTAATTTTTACAAGAAAATCGTATGCATTGGTGCGGGGTATGTAGGCGGTCCAACGATGACCATTATCGCCAATAAATGCCCGGATTATAAAGTCACGATCGTCGATATTGCCAAACCTCGAATTGATGCCTGGAACTCAGATAGTCTTCCTATTTATGAGCCTGGCTTAAAAGAACGGGTTTTAAAGTCACGAGGGAAAAATCTATTTTTTTCCACCGAAGTTGACAAGGAAATTGCCGAAGCTGATATTATTTTTGTTTCGGTCAACACCCCGACCAAAACATTTGGCGAAGGCGCGGGCAAGGCGGCAGATCTGCAATTCGTGGAACTGACTGCACGGCGCATAAAGGAAAACTCAAAGTCCGACAAAATCGTCATAGAAAAAAGCACCCTTCCTGTCCGCAACGCAGAAGCACTGGAAGCGATTTTGCACTCAGGAAACAATTCCGTGCATTTTGAGATTCTTTCCAATCCGGAATTCATGGCCGAAGGAACGGCTATCAACGACATGGAGAATCCGGATAGAGTATTGATTGGTTCAAAAGATACTCCAACGGGAAGAGTTGCAAGGGATGAGTTGATGAAAATTTATTCCCACTGGGTTCCAAAAGAAAAGTTAATCACTACCAATCTATGGAGTAGTGAACTGTCTAAATTGGTATCCAATGCGTTTCTTGCGCAACGCATATCATCCATCAATAGTATTTCCGCCATTTGTGAAGCTACAGAAGCGGATGTGAGTGAAGTGGCTTTTGCGGTGGGCAAGGACAGCCGCATCGGCGAAAAATTTCTCCAGGCTGGAATCGGATTTGGCGGTTCGTGTTTTCGGAAGGATATCCTTAACCTGGTTTATCTTTGCGAATATTATCGCTTGAATGAGATCGCCGATTTCTGGCGGCAGGTGGTATCAATCAATGATTATCAGGTCAAACGGTTTGTCAAACGAATACTCAGAGCCATGTTCAATACTTTGGTGGGCAAGAAAATCGCAGTCTTTGGATTTGCTTTCAAGCCGGATACCGGAGATACCCGTGACACCCCTGCGATTTACTTAAGCCAGCAATTAGTGGAAGAAAAGGCGCACCTCAGTATTACCGACCCGCACGCTTTGGAAAATGCAAAAAAAGATCTTGCTGGACTTAATAATATAGATTATGTGGAAGATCCTTACGAAGCGGCCAAAGGCGCTCATTGCATTGCCCTGATGACGGCATGGGAGGAGTACAAAACCCTGGATTACAAGAAAATTTTTGATTCTATGGAAAAACCAGCGTTTCTTTTTGACGGAAGAAATCATCTGGACCATCAAAAACTTCATGAAATCGGGTTCAACGTTTTTCCGATTGGAAAACCTCCACTGCAACATTTTTAAATCCCACAAGTAGGTTTTATCTCCCGTGGTTTGCCAAGCATTATTAAAAATAACTTTGTCGGACACCTCGCCCGCTTGTGGCGAGGTCGTTTATTTCGAAAATGCTATTGCTCCTTGGGCCGATGACAGAAGGTGCAGGAACCCATGGGACGGTGAGGCATGATGGGGGCCTTATCCACATTTCGTACATGACATTGAAGACAGGTTTCCGTGGATGAAGGAGTTTTGTGGTATTCCGAATCATTCAATTTGGGAGCGGCCACTAAAAAGCTGTATCCCAGCCCACCAATAACAACCACTCCGATCAAGGTCATGACCCGGAAAAAATTTCTTTGTCCTGTTTTTTTTGCCATAAAATAAGGAGCTCCTGGGAACTATTAGTGGGAAACGGCGATAGCTTCGATTTCAACTTTGGCCCCTTTGGGAAGGGCGGCCACCTGAACACAAGCGCGGGCGGGTTTGCTCTCGGAGAAAAAGTTTTCATAGATCGTATTCATCCGGGCGAAATGATTCAGATCCGTAAGGTACACCGTCGTCTTGATAACATGCTTGAGTGACAATCCCCCCGCTTCCAAAATAGCCTGGATATTTTTAATGGTCAGTTCGGTTTCCTCTTCGATTTCACCTTGTCGAAAATTTCCTGTCCCTGGTTCGAGGGCAATTTGCCCGGAAGTGTATAAAAAACCATTTGCGGCGATTCCCTGTTCGTAGGGGCCAATAGCCGCCGGCGCATTTTCTGTTTTGATGATTACTTTTGCCATGACGTTCCTTTTTAGTAAAATGGTTACCCGATTGCAGCCATTTGTTTGATGAAGGGATAGGACTTCAATTCTCGCCCAACATGCGCCCGAATGAGCCGATGAGTGACCTTCTCAATCTCTTCATCCATTCCCTTGGGAAACTTAAGCCTGCCCGAACATTTGATATCCAGAGTGAGCAATTTCTTTAAATAATTCAACGTTCCCGTCGTGAGCTTTATCTCAGATTCATTTGTCTTCATACAGGTCGCGCAAACGATGCCGCGTCTGTTATAGCTGAATCCTATCCATCCATCGACACTTTTGGAGCGGCATATTGTACATTGGTTTAATTCCGGTCGATATCCTGAAAGTGACAAAAGACGTATTTCAAACATCCTGCACAGAGGCTCCAGATTGGTCTGGCTTTGCAGGGCTCCCAGCGAATCCAGAAGAAGATTAAAAATGTTTACTTCCTGATGGCCCTCGGGAGCCATGCAGTCCACCAACTCATTCATATAGATTCCAGTATACAGTTTTAGAAAATCCTCGCGAACCGTTTGGAAGGATAGAATGATATCTGCTTGATTGAGGCGATGGAGTTGCTGATTTTCCTTGCCGAAATAGATCAAGTGAACATAGGACATCGGTTCCAGAGAACCGATGAGTCGGCTTTTGATTTTTCGTGCCGCTTTGGCAACACACTTGATCTTGCCGTAACGTTCGGTCATGAACGTGACGAGTTTGTCCGTTTCAGAAAGGTTGAAGCTGCGTAAAACGATTCCCCGGGTCCGATATAATGGCATTTCAGGTACTTTCTAAATCCAGCAGAAACTTTTTAATAGACAATCCTCCGGTATATCCTCCCAGCGCTCCATTTTCCCGGATCACTCTATGGCAGGGGATGATGAGTGGCAAGGGGTTTTTCCCATTGGCATTGCCAACCGCCCGAAACGCCTGTGGGTGGGCGATGGCTTCAGCCAGAGTGCGGTAACTATGAGTTTTACCATAAGGAATGGTGGACAATTGCCGCCAGACCGTTTGTTGAAAGGGTGTGCCGCCGGTTAAATCCATCCTGCAGGTAAAGCTCTTCAATTTTCCCGCAAAATATAGATTCAATTGTTTTACTATATTTTCGAAGAAGGGTGGGTCCGATACGAAGTTGCCCAGGTGGGATTTTTGTAAATATTTTTTAAAATCGGATTCGCCGGGCAGTTTCAGGATAATTTTTGAAAGCCCTCTAGGGGAACCTGCAATTCCCGTCAAGCCCAATGGGGTGGATATAATTGTGTAGCGGATCGGGTCAGTAGGGGAAGGTTTTAAAATCCGTTTTGTCATTTCATAAAATTATTCGTGCCATGTCCATGAGATCATCGAGAGAATCATTCACTTTGATGGCCTGGGTGTCACGGGCTTTGACGGCAGACAGGAAATTTTTGTGGCGGCGGGAGTCATACCCGGTCACCGTTGTTCCAATGATAAGATTGAAATGGTCGTCACTGGAGCCGATGGAGGCCATTCCGAGTTCCTTTGAGTAATTTTCATCAAAACCGTGCCCCGTTGATATGTCTTCAATGGCGTCCACCAATCCCGTCAGGTTTTGCTTTGCAAACGAGATGGGAACCCCAAACGGGTAGCTCCGTTCAATATCTGGGTGGGGAATGATTGAAACCCCTCCAAATGGCTCAACCATTTTAGCCGCTTTTTCCATGGAAACCATTTTTTTTTCGCATGAAGAAAATTGAATTCTCAGATCGCTTAGATTATGGGGTTTCAGGTAATCCTGATCCATCACCAGAATCAAATGACCCTGCTCCGTACTCACTTCAAAGGCCGGATATACATCTATGGGAGACAGTTTCGGATTTTTCCACTCCTGGCAGCAGCGCCAGCGCTCCTGGATAGATGTCAGGCTATCCTCAAGAGGGAAGTATTTGGGCGTGACATGCTCTGTGATGATTAAGAAATCCAGTCCTAAATTTGCGGCCCGGTTCATGATCTGATCTACCGTAAAGGTACCGTCTGAATAAATGGAATGGCAATGGGTTTCTCCGATTTTTAACCAGGGATTGGCCTGTTTCAGTTTGGCGATATTATTCTTGATTCGTCGATCCAAAAAAGTTTTGCCGACAATTTCCGTAACCGGAGCAAGCATTTTGCATTTTGCTGTTATAGGAAGCGCCAGATGAGCTCCGGCTATTCCAACCGTAAATCCAGCGATTGATTTTAAAAAACTTCGTCGGTTCATGGATTTAGATCTATCCCGTTGATTTTTATATTAGTGGAGTGGAACTAATAATATTGGCGGGTGAAGTCAATTTTGTCAAATCTATTGATCAAAGCCTTTGAGAAACCGAGATTAACAGAACCCTTTAGAAATGGTGGTTTAGAGCTTGCCTATTGGTAGCCCGATATTGTGGCAAAGTTGGCTGAGGGGGCCGAGCTTAAATTTTTAAACGATTCTTAATTTTTAAACCAATCCAGTAGAAACAGGCTGAGGAAGGGGAAATAGGTGATGGCCAAAAGACCCAGAATTCTTAGGCCTAGAAAGGGGAGGGTGGCTCGATAAAGTTTGACGATGGGTTCATGGAACCTGGATGCTGCGATGAACAGATTAATGCCTACAGGTGGCGTCGAGTATCCGATTTCGAGGTTGGTCAAAAATATGATTCCCAGATGAATCATATTGACGTCAAAATTCTTGGCGATGGGGATGATCAGCGGAACCACCACGATGATGGCTGAAAATATATCCATCATACAGCCCACGATCAGCAGAAACACATTCAGTGCAATGAGAAAGGTCAAGGGGTCGTGGATGTAAAGCTTCATGGTGTCGAGCAGTTGCATGGGAATCTGCTCGTCAATCAGGTAATTGGTGAACCCCATTGCGGTTCCCAATATAATAAGAATGGAGCCCACCAGCACCATGCTCTCCCGCATGATTCGCGGCAGATCGCGGAGGGGATGGAGATCCTTGTAGATGAAAGATTCTACGACAATCACGTACACCACCGTGACCGCCGCCGCTTCTCCCACGGTGATGATGCCCCCATAGATTCCAAATAAAATAATAAATGGCAGGGGGACTTCCCAAATGGCTTCGCGTAACGCGCTGATGGCCTCATTCCACTGGAACGCCCTTTGCTTAATTTGCAAGCTTTTGCTTTTGAAGATGCTGTAAGCGCCGATGATGGCAATCATCAAAGTACCGGGAACGATCCCCGCTAAAAATAATTGATCCACGCTCACCTGGGCGATGAGACCATATAGAATTAAGGGGATGGAGGGCGGAAATAAAAGACCCAAACTCCCGGAGGAAGTCATCAACCCAAGGGAAAAATTCTTTGAGTACATTTCCTTTATCATCAAGGGATAGAGAAGCCCGCCGAGAGCAATGATGGTTACGCCGGAGGCTCCCGTGAAGGCGGTAAAAAATGCGCAGGCAACCAAGACGACCAAAGGCACGCCGCCGGTCAGTCCGCCCAAAAAAGCCTGCGAAAGCCGGGTCAGCCGGTCGGGAGTTTTCCCATTGGCAAGGATAAACCCGGCAAAAGTAAATAGTGGAATCGCTACAAGAGTGGGATTGCTCGTCACCCGGTACAATTCGATAAATATGGCCGCCGGATCAATTTCGGCGGAATGAAACGCCAGCAGGGCGGCAAGACCGAGGATGGCATACAAAGGGGTACCCAGGAAGGCCAGAAAGACAATGCTCGCAATAAGGAGAAGGGTCATTTAATTAGGCTTCTCTGGTGATAGGATAACCTGCACTGTTTTTAGAAGGAACCGGACTGAAATAATTCCAAAGCTGTAAGGGAGGATGACTTGAAAAACCCATGCAGGTGTATCGAGGAAAAGCGTGGCCTGTCCATCCATCTCGAACTGCACAAACCGCCAGGCTGCAAAGGCCAAAAAACCGCTGACAATTCCGGCTGTCAGGTTGACGGTAAACTGAATAAAATTCCCCCAGGATTTGGGTAGAATATTTGGGAGGAAATCAATGGAGATATGCTTGTTTTCGCGGACGGCAAGAGAAGCGCCCAAAAAACCGACCCATAATACCAATTGCCTGGTAAAAATATCCGCCCACAGAATAGCATCATTAAAAAAATTACGTAGAAGGACCTGTGTGAAGGAAAAGAGAATCATCAGAGAAAGCAATAATGTAACGGAGAGGGCTTCGATTCTTCCCAGAATGTTTTCAATTTTTTTGATGAGTCTCACAAAAGTTTCTGTAAAAGGGTTGGCCTGACCGAGAGGGAAATATAAATCAGGAGTAAAGATCACCCCTGGAGATAATAAAAAATTTTCTCCTGACGAAGGCGATATCACTGTTTATAATAATACCTCTGCCAGAGAGGTACAATATTTTTAATTGGAGTTTGAACCCATGCCGCGGATGTTAATTTTATGTTTAATTCTGGCCATCACTCTTGTAATGGCTCCATTGATAGCGGCGGCTGAAAGAGGGTCAAAAATGGTTCTGATTCCCGCTGGAGAATTCATCATGGGGAACCAGGAGGAGAGTGGGCGGAAAGATGAACGTCCCTCTCATTCAGTGACACTGGACGCCTATTATATGGATCAATATGAAGTGACGGGCAAAGATTTTGAGGCCTACATGGACGATCAACCCAAGGTGCATCCTACTATCACGGGTTGGTATGGACGAAAGGTGCGTCCGGATATGACTCATAAACCTGTATTTGGCCTGACTTGGAAACGCTGTCAAAATTATTGTGCCTGGGCAGGAAAACGACTTCCTACGGAAGCGGAGTGGGAAAGAGCCGCTAAAGGCCAGGAAGGTCGGCTTTATCCTTGGGGAAATGAACCCCCAGATCCTTCCAAAGCCAATTTCGGGCGTTGTTGCTTCGTCATGAAAGGGCAGGTATTTAAGGAGGTAGGGGAACTGCCAGCGGGTAAAACTCCGGACAATATTTATGACCTCGCTGGAAATGTTGCTGAATGGGTATATGATTGGTATGATAAAAATTACTACGAGATCAGTCCATCCAAAAACCCCAAAGGCCCTAAGAATGGAAAATACCATGTGATTCGAGGTGGCGCCTGGAATAGCCTGTCGGGATATATGCGGTCGAGCAGTCGTTACGGATATAATGATGCCAAGGATTTTTATGGAATAGGGTGTCGGTGCGTCAAATCAGCTTCGGATTAATTCGATATATAACCAATCATATCATTTTTACTGGAAAGAAAGAACGAGTCCTATGGAGGATCTAGATGCCAAAATTGACACAATGTGCCGGGAACAACTATTTACCCTGATTCAGGAAAATTCTGTCCGCTCTAAGAAAATAAATATTCGTCAAACTAAAAATAATAAAAAAAACTCCATAGAACATCTGGATGAACTTTATGCTTCTTATGAAAAATTGCTACGGGGGATATCGAAGGAACTTTTAAATATAGAAAAAAAAATCAGACTTAAATTTCTACTTACCCTGAATGAAGATCGTAAAATTCGTGTTCTTTCTACAATAAATGAAGAAATGGATTTGATCATTCAGGAAATGGTTACAAAATATCAACAGTTGTATACCCTGAAGGGCAATAGCGAAGAATTTAAAGCCAGAATTGAACAAACGGCATTAAAGCATAAAGAAAATCTTGAGACTATGATGGACAAACTGGTTCAAACTCTGGATGTAGAGATGCAAACCACAAATTCGATCAGTCCTGACCAGCTGCAGGAAAAATATGGCATCGACAGAGAAACCCTCAATCAAATGCATTTGGTAAAAGTGTTACAGGAAATCCATATTATGTTTGACAAAATGAATGAAAATCATATCGATGAGACTGTTACAAATGGAGTGCATGAAGGAATCATCGAACGGGTAAAATTTGCAAAAAAAGTGGAAAATCAAATTCCCTCATCGCATGATGTTGTCGCCCGGAAAGCATGGAGAATGCGGGTGGCCAAAGAAACCGTTAAAACGAAGGAAATGATTTACGCTCTCCATTCACTGGCTGAATCTGTTCAGAAACCGAAAGAGCAACGCAATTACGACATCATTCAAAAAACATGGAGCCGCATCGAAGAAACGTTTGATGAACACCCTAAAGAGGAAGCCGAAATTATTTTAACAAGTTTAAAACCCTTTTATAGTCTTTTAGATAATTAAAACCATTAAATCGAGGGAAGCGTGGCTAAATCAATGAGGCTGGGTTTTAAAAACATTATTATTTTAATGCTGATGATGACAGCTAGCGGATGCGCGTCGTTTAATCTGGGCCCCTCAATAAAGCCGTTTGAAGAAAAAGTCATTATGGGCAAGGGGGCCGATAAGGTTCTTTTGATGGATATCCAGGGCCTCATAAGTAATAAGTCGGAGCGCTCTCTCACGGGATTTCCGATAAAAATGGGAATGGTTGAAAGAGTTCGTGAAAGTTTGATGAAGGCTGAGGAGGATGACAATATCAAAGCCCTGCTTTTGCGAATTAACAGCCCCGGCGGCACGGTGACTTCCAGCGATATTATTTATCATGAGATTAAGAGATTTAAAGAAAAGAAAAAAATAAAAGTTTACGTATCGATTGTCGATCTTGCGGCTTCAGGTGGATACTATATTGCGATGGCTGGCGACACCATCATGGGGCATCCAACGTCGCTGGCGGGGAGCATCGGGGTCATTGCCATGAAGGTCAATGTTGATGGATTGATGAAAAAAATTGGCGTTGATTGGGAAGTCGTTAAATCGGGTGATAAAAAAGATTTCCTTTCTCCTCTGCGTCCTCTGACTGAAGAAGAATTGAAGTTGTTTCAGTTTACCATCGATAGTTTTCACAACCGTTTTGTAGAAGTGATCGCCGAGAATCGACCGGGCCTTGAGTTGGCGCAAGTGAAACCGCTTGCAGATGGCAGGGTCTATAATGCGAAGCAGGCTTTGGATGCAAAGTTGATCGATAAAATTGGCTACCTTGACGATACTTTGGATCTCATCAAGAAGGAGCTTGGAGTGTCCGAAATCAAAGTGGTTACCTATCACCGGCCCGGAGAGTACAAGTCTAGCGTCTACTCCGCATTGCCTGCGTCCCCGACTGTCAATTTAATAAATATCGACCTGGGCCTCAATCTGGATAAGTTATCCCCGCATTTCATGTATTTGTGGATGCTTTGAAATAAAACTCAATTAGAAGACAAGTGGTGTTTTTTCAATTGCTTTGCTTGTTGTCAAAGGCTCCATCATTTTGGAATTAATTGATTTTATTTCAAATAGTAATTAACATTAAAGAAAGGCTCTCCAACTCAAAATTTAATATCCCCACATATGCAGTTTCCAAATCTAAAAATATTACTCGCGGAAGATGATGAAGACGATGTCATCCTGATCAGAGAATTCATTCGAGATGGATTCCCCGCCACAAATCTACATTTTGACTGGGCTTCTTCCGCCTCCGATGCTTTATCCCACCTTGAAAATAACGACTATAATTTTTGCTTTTTTGATTTCCGGCTGGGGGAAAAGAATGGGTTGGAGTTGCTACGCAGTGTCCGGGAAAAGGGTTATACCCTTCCCATTATCTTCCTGACAGGCCAGGGGGATGAAGAAATAGCCGTTGAAGTTATGAAATCCGGAGCCACCGATTACCTTGGAAAGTCGAGTTTGTCTGCTAAATCTTTATCCCATGCGATTCATCAGGCCCTCAGAATTCATGAGGAGGCCGACCAGCGCCGTAGGGCTGAAAATACCTTAAGCGTACAGGACCAGTTGTTGCAAGCCATTTCAGACGCTACAAATTGTTTATTGATTTTAAAAAATCATCAGGAGGCAATTGCAAAAGCTCTGGATATTCTGGGTAAGGCATTGAAAGTAAAAATTGTTGAAATTTACCAGGGTAATGAAGGCGCCAATGGATCGAAAAAATTTGTAAAATGTTTTTTCTGGAATCAGGGGCCCGTTCGCAAAGAAAACCTTGAGGGTTCCTTTCATAACCAAACGGTTCAAAATTTACAAATGGAAGACTGCTTTAATTCTTTGAAGGCGGATAATTTTGTTCAAATTCTGGTAAAAGACTTACCCCAAAAAATTGCGGAAACTATTCAACAGCGGGGCATTTCATTGCTCTCATTGGTTCCTGTAATTATTGATGAAGCATTTTGGGGATTCATCACCTTTGGAGATTCTCAATCCGAAAGGAAATGGTCCAAGAATGAAGAATCTCTTTTAAAAGCTGTGGCGGCGAATATTGGGTGTGAGATTCGGCGTCACAATGATGAGACGGCCTTCCATTCCATTATAGAAGGGACCTCCTCGCGAGTGGGAGATGATTTTTTTCAGTCCCTTGTTAGCCATCTCGCGACGGCGCTCCGGGTTAGTAAAGTTTTTGTGTCTGAAATGTTGGGTTACAACTCATCGGAATGTTCTATTGTAGCGGGTTGGAATGACGGCGAATTTTTAAGAGATCAAATGTTTACCATTAAAAATACTCCTTTTGAAGATGTGCTGGCAGGAATGGTTTCTTTCAATCCTGATTCCACACAGAATAATTTCAATGGTCATTTGAGTTTCTCAACCGGAGACATCAGAAGTTATGCGGCGGTTCCCTGTTTTGACTCCAAGTGTAAGATCATCGGGCATTTGTCGATCATGGACGAAAAACCCATGGCCGATCGACAACGGACCCTGTCTATTCTGAAACTATTTGCGGCCAGGGCAGGGGCGGAGTTGGAGCGGAAGCGAACGGAGGGTCTGATCAGGAATATGGCCTATCACGATGCATTGACGGGACTTCCCAATCGTATTTTGCTTAATGACCGACTCGAAATGGCATTGGCCCAGGCGCAACGCAGTCAGAGCCTGTTGGCGGTTTTATTTCTTGATTTTGATCATTTTAAAAAGATAAATGATAATTTGGGGCATGGAGTGGGGGATCAGGTGTTAAAGGGGATCGGGGCACGATTAAAAAATTGCCTTCGTAATCAGGACACCGTCGCACGATTGGGAGGCGATGAATTTATTCTCCTGTTACCGGAAATCAATTCTCCAAGCGATGTCGACCAACTGGCAAAAAAGCTCCTGCATGCGGTGAGCCAGCCTTTGCATATTCAGGAGCATGAACTCAGGATCACCCTCAGTGTGGGGGTCGCTCTTTATCCCAGGGATGGGGAAAACAGCACCACCCTTTTAAAACATGCAGACGATGCCCTGTATCTCGCCAAAAAACAGGGAAAAAACTGTTATCAGTTTTTCAATCCTCAGGAAATGGGTGGGGGCGAATAGAATAATCCAATCTTTAATTCTTGTAAGATATTAAAGGGATCATTTTATGCACCGAGATATTTTTCCCGTAAATATTTTAAATATGAGGTGGGATTCAATTGTTCCCCAGTGGCTTGTTGCAAGAGTTCCTGGCTCGATAATTTTGCACCATGCTGATAAACTTTACTGTTCAACCAACTGAATAAGGTCTCAAAAGTTCCTTGTTGAATTTCGGACATGATATGGGGCTGCTCTTTTTTCAGGGTGCTGAAAAGCTGTGCCGCCATGATGGCTCCCAGGGCATAAGTTGAAAAGTACCCGAAATACCCCGCCGGCCAGTGTGAATCCTGCAAGCACCCTTGGTTGCAGTTGTCGGGAATGATGCCCATCCGTTGTCTGAATTTTTCATTCCAGGCTTCGGGTAAATCCTTTATACGCAGCGATCCTGAAAATATTTCCTTTTCCAATTCATATCTCATCAGAATATGCAGGGGATAGGTTACCTCGTCTGCGTTCATCCGGTTAAAACTTCTTTTTACCTGGGTTGCAATTCGAAACAGGTTTTCGGGTTCCCAGGCAACCCCGGAAACTCCAAAAATTTTTACCAGGCTCGGGGCGGCGAAGATCATAAATTCCTGAGTTCGCCCTATCATCATTTCCAGAAGCAGTGCCTGGCTTTCATGCACGGTCATTCCACGATCGCGACCCACCGGTTGAAAGAACCATTTAGAGGGCAATCCAAAATCATACATGGCATGGCCGGTTTCGTGAAGGATCCCCATCAACCCTGGCAGGAAGTCGTGTTCCGCAAACAATGAGGTGATGCGGAGATCTTCCGAGGTGCCTTCGGTGAACGGGTGCAGGCTTTCATCCAGCCTGCCTTTGTCAAAAGGGAAACCCATTTTCTTCATCAGATGCTTGCTGAGGTCTTTTTGTTTTCCTTTTGAAATTTTTTCACGAATGACTTGCGGGGGATTTGCGGCCTGTTTATTTATTATCTGGTCGATTAATGGTGGCAGGTGCAAGCCCAGTTGCTGAAATATGGATTCTATTTCGGACGTATTTCTGCCGGGATCATGTTCTTCAAGCAGGGCATCGTAAGGCAGACAGTTCAAGGCATCTCCCATCGAGTGAGCCTTTTCACGAACAATTTCAACTACTCTATCAAGATGTGGAGATAATATTTTGAAGTTGTTTTCCTGACAGGCCTGTCTCCAGACCACCTCAGCTTTGGTGGTGGCCCGGTGCAGGGAGTTGGTCAGCCGTTTGGGAATGGCATTGGCGTGCTGCCAATGGCGGCGCATTTCCCGGACATTGGCCTCCTGCCAATCATCCAGGGAATAGGTGATGGACTCGACCCGATCCAGGAGCACGGCAGTTTTTTTGGAGAGGAGAATAGCCGTGCATTCCGTATCCAGCAACGCCAATTGTTCCGCACGAATGCCTGTACTGCCCAGGGGCATCAGAACTTCGGCATCCCACCGCAAAAGGTGAGTGATGCTGCGGAGAACCTCAACCCGTTTGAAACGTTTTTCAAGGTGCTGGTAGGGAGTGAAACTCATTTTCCGACACTATGGAGAAAATACCGGGTCAACATCAACTCCCAGCAATTCTTTCTCTCGCGGCCTGGAGAATCATCTCAAGAAGTTGCCAGTATTCCATACCCGCAAACCCGGCCATGAGGTTCAATTTACCGTCCCAGCACCAGCCCGGGTTCGGATTGACTTCCAGAAGTTTGATGTTTCCCTCCGCGTCGGCGCGGTAATCGAAGCGGGCATAATCCTTGCACTCCAATCGTTCGAACAACCGGCTCGAAAAGTTCATCAGCTTGCGATAGTTCTCCTCGTCCAGTTTCGCTTCCTTGTAATGGATGCGATTCCAGTAAGGCGAATCCGGGAGCCATTTGGAATCGTAAGACAAAATCGGCGGTAAATTCGGGAGCAAATCGCTGTAATCTACTTCCAGTATGGGCAGAACCTCAAACTTATCTGCATTGCCGATCAGGCTGACGCTGTATTCAGCACCCTGAAGATATTCCTGTATGAGGATGGGAACGCCCGGAAGGATTTCCCGTAAATAATCCAGGTAACTGAGCAATTCCTCTGCGTTATGAACCACTGCTTTAGGGGTGATGCCGATTGAGCTGTCACCGCAATTGGGCTTGAGCAACGCGGGAAAATACGAAGGCAGGTTGGCCGCATGATCGTTAGGGTCAAAATACGTTTCCATCGGAACGCTCACGTCCAGACTCTGGGCGAGAGCTCTGACGTTGGCCTTGTTGTAGCAAAGCCAGAGGCATCCTGGCCCCGCCCCGGTATAAGGGACATCCAAAAGTTCCAGAAGGGCGGGGATATGCAACTCCCTGGTGGGATCATTGTTGTAACCTTCATCGCACAAATTCAGGACCAGTCCGGGAGACTTGCTGGTGATTTGCTTGATAATTGATTTATGATCGTCGAGATAGGTGAATTTATATTCCGAGAGTTTCTCAAGATTGCGTTTAAGAATATTGATGGTCTCTATGTCCTCTTCATTGAACTTGCCGTCTTTTTTAACGGTATCGGGAAGACGTGGATCCCCCATGAGAACAGTGACGAGACGGGTTTCTTTTTTTGCCGGGGGTTTGGCGGCGATTTTGACCGGGCCCATGGCGGTGATGAACAGCCTGTTAGCCATCATGCCCAGATCCTGTCCGCGCGTGGACTCCGAAACTAGGTTGCCGTGGGATTGTATGTGGGTGAAACCCAGCTTCGTAAGAAGTTGGGTGATTTCATCAAAGGTGTAAAGCCGCTCTGCGTAAAACTGGTCGGCCAGGACGCCGATCTCGGAATTTGTGATCACCTCGCGCGAAATGATGCGCTTTCGGTCCTGAGTCAAGGACCGTTCCCGGTTAACGAAGTGGGTTTTGTCGATCCACTCCCAGGACCGGGGTTCAAAATTCGTTGCCATCCATACCCCGTCGACGATATCGAGTACCAGCCTGCCTTCCGATTTGAGGCTGTGCTTGATGGACTCCAATATTGAAATGTCATCTTCTTCACGCTCAAAATATCCAAATGAATTGCCCATCACGATGATGCAGTCTTTGGAGCTTTCCAGACTGCTGAGTTTGCGTGCGTCGCCTTCGGAAAACTGGACTTTCAACCCGCGCCGTTTGGCCCGTTTGCGTGCCAGCCGGACCAGATACCGTTACCGGTCCAGTCCCGAAACATTCAGATAACCCCGGCCAGAAAGTTCCAGCGAATGCCGTCCCTGTCCGCAGCACATGTCCAGAATATGGTCTGTTGGTTGAATCCCCGTGGTTTTGATGACCCAGTCAATATCGCGGACTGTGTTCAAATCGTTTTCGACCACGTCGCCGTCAGTTTTCAAATACAATGAATTGAAAATGTCTTTCCACCATTCCGGAGGGAGATGGCGTTCCAGATCCGAAACAGGGCCGAGGGTCCTTACGGGAGTGAGTTTGGTTTTTTTTGCGGGGGAACTGGTTTTTGCGGAATTTTTAATCGGGTCCTGCGGCTTTTGCCTCTCCACTTATATTTTCACCTGAGAAATATGGAAATTGATCATGACTATCTTATCTGTAGATAGTTTCTATGAAGATATTATATTATTCGCTGTTTAGGAAAGAAAAAATATCACACGGGAAAAACTCATGATTCAGTTTCGCAGATTGTATCAGGTCTCGACGCTCGGGGACAAAGAAAGACTGGGCGCGGTATTAGAATTATATCAGGATTCTCTTCCTTATTCTCCCGAATATGCAGCGCAGATAGGAAAAATTTCCATCAGGCCCAGGATCTGGTTTATGTGCTGTGCCGCCCGCCGGGCCACCATGCCGAGCGAAGAGTGTTCGGAGGATTTTGTTACCTGAACAGTACCGCCATAGCCGCGCATTATTTATCGAAAGAAAACCGAGTGGCTGTTCTGGACATTGATTATCATCATGGAAACGGTACCCAGAATATTTTTTATGAAAGAAAGGATGTTTGCTTTGTCTCCATGCTTGTGCAGGAAGGAGGATACTCCCTGCCCAATTTAAAAGCTGGCTCCAGAAATTTTATCACCGGAATCAGCTGGATATAGCATTTCCCCTCATCAATAAATCCAAACCTTTTTTTAGAGACGGCTCTCTTCCTTTCTGGGAAAAGGAGTTGAAACAGGCATTGAGTTTCGGGTGCTTTTGGTGAAAATTTAAGTGTGACCGGATTGACAGAAACCGAGATTCATATTGGCGACGTTTTCCCCCTCGGGTCCACCAGCGTGCAGCTGGACCTAATATTAATGTGCGACGGACTTTCTACCCATTTTTTCCTCCCCAATCATTGGGTTTTTGATCCAAATCTTGTATATGATCTTGATCTGTTTTTGAGAGCGGATCAGGGGGAGGAATTTTTTCTTCTTTCGCCCGCTTCGACTAAGGGTTGAATCCGTTAGACCCGCGGTCGCCTACATAGTTTGGATGATGTGAGGCAGGAATTTGCCGTTCATGGTAACGACCATGCGATCCTCCCCTTTATCTCCCTTGACCTTGTCAATTGTCAGCCGGAAATCGATTGCGGACATGATACCGTCGCCGAATTTCTCGTTCATGACGGCTTTGATGCCTTCGCCATAGTGCAGGCAAACTTCAGTCATGCGGTAAACGTTCGGTTCCTGAAGGAGCGTGGGATTGTAGGACCGCATGGGGCATTTGGACATTTCCTTCAACAGGTCCTTGGTCAAACCGGGGACCACCCTACTAAGTTTCTTGTCCAACGGCGGTGTCAATTGCGCTTGCGCCTGAAACAGTTGTGCCACGTAACCGTTGGCCACTCCCAGCTTGTCCGCGATCTGATCATAGGTTTTCCCGGATTTCTCCTTAGCTTCCAGAAGTTTTTTTACCAGTTCTTTTTTATCCATCGGTGAGTCTCCTTTGATTGAAAATGACGTTTAAAACCTTATTGAATTGCCCGAAGATGGGGTTCAGACTCCGAAGCTTCATCCCTAAAATGCACCACACGCGAACCCTCAGACGGCGGTGGTGCCTGCTCGGCATCGGCATCGGATTTGGCGGCTCCGGACATTTTTTGCGAACGTTCTATAAGAAAATGAATGATGTGGTTCCGGATCTTGTAATAGTGGGGATGGTCGATAATGGTCGTGCGCTCCCTCGGACGCGGAATATCGATCTCGATGATTTCTCCGATGCGGGCGTTGGGCCCGTTCGTCATCAAGACCACCCGGTCGCTTAAAAGAATGGCCTCGTCCACATCATGAGTGACCATGAACACCGTATTTTTCGAGGCATTCCACATTTCGACAAGTTCATCCTGGATGACGCCCCGAGTGAGGGCGTCGATCTGAGCGAAGGGTTCGTCCAACAGCAGGACCTTGGGGTTGATGCAAAACGCCCTGGCCAGCCCGACTCGCTGTTTCATGCCACCTGAAAGCGCGGAGGGCCGCTTATTGGCCGCTTGGCGAAGATTGACCAAGTCGATGTACTTGTAGGAGTATTCCCTGATCTTATCCTTGTTCCAGTCAGGATTGGCGGCCTTCACGGCTAGGCGGATATTCTGATAAACCGTCATCCACGGGATCAGCGCGAAGTTTTGAAACACTACGCTTCGGTCCAACCCAGGGCTGTTCACTTCTCTCCCTTCCAAAATCACCCCACCCTCGGAGGCTTCGTCGAGTCCCGCGATGATATTGAGCATGGTGCTCTTACCGCAACCCGAATGACCGACAACGGTGATGAACTCGCTTTCATTGATTTTCAAATCGACATCTTTGAAAACACAGAGCGGTTCGCCCTCACCTTCTGGATTGTTAAAGTACTTGGAGATTTTTGAAAGTTCAAGATAACTCATGGTTCGATTTTTACCCTTGGTTATTCCGAATAGGTTAATGAATTAGCGACGCTATTGAAAAGCATGTCCAAGGACCAACCAACGACCCCTATAACCCCGATGGCAAAGAGAACCCCCGAGATGTCCAGGTTGTTCCACTCGATCCAGGTCAGGTATCCAACTCCCAGTTCGCCCAACAGCATTTCCGCCGGCACCACGGCTACCAGTGCCGCGCCGAACGAAATGCGTAACCCCGCAACAATGGCCGGCGCCGCGCCGGGCAGGACGACCTTGAACAACTTGGTAAACCAGGAAAGTTGCAAAATGCTGGCGACATGAAGGTACTCTTTCTTGAGCGACTTAACGCCAAAGGCGGTATTGGCCATGGTCGGCCAAATCGCCGCCATGAATACCACCAAGATCGCCGTGATTTTAGGATCCTTAACCGTGTACAGCAACAGGGGCATCCAGGCCAGCGGAGAAATGGGTTTCAGAATTTGAAAAAACGGATTGAGCGCCTGATAGATCACGGCATTGAGACCGATGATCACGCCGATGAAAATGCCTATCACCGAGGCGATCAGAAATCCCGAGAAAAACCGTTTGATGGTATAGGTGACCAAATGGCCGATACCATGATCATTGGTGCCGTTCTTGTGGAACGGGCGTGAAAATTGATCGATCGAGTATTTCAGAACAGCAAGGGGGCCGGGGATCCCCTGGGTTTTCGCTGGGTTGTTCTCGTAACCGCCATCCTCGGTACGAATGATATCGCCATTAAACTCCATGACCGTGAGTTGATCTTCGGAAAGCCCGGCCGAAACAAACTCCTTTGTAAGCGTATTTAGATGCCACACCCCAATGAAGAACGCCAGAATCGCCAAGGAGACCAGCATGTAAGCATAGGACGCACCTTTTTTTTGGGAGACCTGTATTTTCTCTGCCATTTTCTACCCCTAAATTATTACTGTTTATGTCATGCTGTGAATCGGAAAACTCTTTAGATATTCTTCCGGTTTGGAAGGATCAAACACCTTTCCTCCCATAAGGACATGCTTTGCATAGGTATCACCATGGGTTTCGTATCCTAACTCCTTGGCGATATTGTCACATTCCGCCGCCAGGTAAACCTCCTCAGCGACACTTTTGTAATCGATGTTGCCCTTGGCGAAGCCCCATCGCTTCATCTGAGTCAAAATCCAAACCGCCATCGAATGCCAGGGGAAAGGATCGAAATCGATGCGGTCCGGCTCGTTCTTAATGTTTCCTAAGCCATCGGCATACCGGCCCGTCAACACCTGTTCGACAACGGTGAGCGGCTGGTTCAAATAATTCTTTGGAGCGATCGCTTTGGCGATATCTTTCCGGTTGGCCGGATTCGAGGCGAAATGCGTGGCCTCGACGATCGACCGGAACAGCGCCAAAAAGGTGTTGGGGTTCTCCTTGGCGAACTCTTGTGAAATTCCAAAGGCGCAACAAGGATGCCCCGGCCAGATTTCCTTAGAAAGCTTGTAGATGAATCCGGCATTTTCATACACCGCACGCTGGTTGAACGGTTCCGGAGCCAGGTACCCGTCCACGTTGCCCGCCTTCAAATTGGCCACCATCTCCGGCGGCGGAATCACACGAATCTGAACGTCCTTGTCCGGATGGATGCCTCCCTCGGCCAGATAATAGCGTAAAAGAAAGTTGTGCATGGAGTAATCAAATGGCACGCAGAACCGGAAACCCTTCATGTCCTTCGCGGATTTTACTCCTTTGTGCTTGTTGGCCAGGGTAATCGCCTGACCGTTGATATTTTCTATTGCTGGCATGAAAAAAGGAACCTTCTTGGATCCCTCACCCATGGTAATCGACAACGGCATCGGGCTCAGCATATGCGCGGCCTGCACTTCCTTGTTGATCGCCCAGTCGCGCACCATGGCCCACCCTGAGGCCCGGCGCACCTTCGCGTTCAACCCGTTTTTTTTGTAAAATCCCATGGGCTCGGACATGATGATGGGCGTAGCGCAAGTGATGGGGATGAACCCGAGTGAAAGGTTTTTCATCTCCAGACCCCCCTTCAGCCCCTCCTTGGCCAATGCCTTTGCGGCACCTAAGGGAAATATGCTGGCAATGATCGCCGCCGCGGTCCCGGAGCCCACCAACTTCATGAATGACCTGCGGGACACGTCATTGTTATTAAAGATCGCTCTCACCACCGCGTTTTCCACCACCCGGTCGATTATATCCTCTTCGGTGGAAGGGTTATCTTTTTCACAGGAATCCTTCTCATTCAAGCACTCCGACTGAGGTGTATGAGAACCGTCATGCGTCAAATGGGTCTCGGGATCGAAAGCGTTACCCAGTGCATTGTGGCAATTTTCTTGTTTGCTCATGCTGAATTTCTCCATTCTTGGCCGGAATTGTAATTAAAATTTCTTATTCTTTTTCGGAATACTGGTTTCTAAGGGCGCAAAACCCCTAAAAGCAAGAAATATACCAAACTAGAATGAAACCGGAGAAAGCCCATTTGAACAAGTCGTTAATGAACCAAGCGCTCCCTAAGACTTCTCCCCAATAATTTAAAAAACTGAAAACATGCTATAGTTGCGGGCAAATCCGGATTGATTTGATAAAAAATAAGGCAGACTCAATTTTTTCGGGAAGATCCTCAACCCTGGAAGTGGGTGACGTTAAATTAAGTAAAGAAAGCGCGAGGAATGTGCTCCATTCCTCTAGGACTTCGAATAGTTGGTTTGAGCTATTTCGCCGAACCTCCACCTCTGATTCCCCTTCTCAATAATTAAATTCAATCACATCGCCTACGAAAATTTGATAAAGTGTGACCGAGCAACTTTTGGGAATATTTTTATAATCTCCAAACTAAATGTCAAAATTAGGCTCATGGCGACAATTCAATCGATAAATATTGCAGTTCCTGGAAATGTGCTTGTTTCTGGGGACAAAAAAATATTCTCTGGAATCCTGAAAAAACCCGTTCAGGGAAAAATTTTTCTCGATAATCTTGGTTTTCAGGGCGATGGCGTTGCCGATCACCGCTTTCATGGGGGCGGCGATAAGGCGGTGTGCGTTTATTGCATTGATCATTATCCTTTCTGGGAAAAGGAGTTGAAACAGGCATTGAGTTTCGGGGCTTTTGGTGAAAATTTAAGTGTGACCGGGTTGACGGAAACCGAGGTTCATATTGGCGACGTTTTCCGCGTTGGCGAAGCGGAGGTGCAATGCACCCAACCCCGGCAACCCTGCCACAAACTCAATAAGGTATTTGATTTTCAGGGAATGGCCTGCCGGGTGCAAACCACGGGATTCAGCGGCTACTACCTGCGCGTCCTCAAACCGGGGTGGGTGGAGGCCGGTGAGAAAATTGTTCCTTTGCAAGCTGACCCCAAAGGGATTTCTGTTGAAACCGCCAATGACCTCATGCATAAGAACAAAAAGGACTGGGACGGGATTGGTGAAATTCTATCGGTTGCGGCGTTGTCGGATAGCTGGCGGGAAACGTTTCAAAAGCGGTTAAACGACGGGACTACAGAAGACACGCAACTTCGCTTGAAGGGAGTTTAAAGGTGAAATGAATTTGGATATGGCCGCGGATCAACCCTACGAGCTTGACCAGTGGTCTGCCTGGTTCAAATCGGAATTGGCGCCCTCGGATTTGGATGCCCCCGGAGTCCTTGCATTTATGCATCATTTCGCGGATCTCGGAATCCTTGAGCCTGCGGGAGGGGACCTTTGGAAACTTTGCGGCATGGAAAATAATCACTCTTCAGGCCCGTTGCGGGACGTGGTTCGAGATCATCTCGAAGCGTTGACCCGCACGGAAGCGGGTTTTGCCATCTCATATTTTCTGGGACAACGACCCCGGGTTTCACCGCTACCTCTGAAAGGTTCGCACAATCAACAACCTCGCTCGATTCCAGATGCAGGTAAAACTTCTAATCGGGAAAATGCTTCGGATTTGAGTAATCTACAAATCGTCAAAAAAGTTGGCCGTCAGCTGAGACCTTTTCTTGATTTTGAAAAGGAGACTGTGGCTCGCTTGCTGGGAACCCATACCCAACAAAAAGATGCCCGAATAATTTTTAATTTTATCCTTCGTAAAACCCAGCAAAAAGCCGAACCCAAAAAATGGGAACAACTCAGCCGCAAGCGGCATAAATAGCCGTTTCTTGCCGGTCTCCATCAGGAATCATAAAAATTGAAACCCGCCGGACAATAATTCTTCAAGGATAATTTCATGGATCAAAAACATCTTTTGGTTTTGGGGGCCGGGCCGGGAGGCTACGCCGCCGCTTTTCTGGCCGCGGATATGGGAATGAAGGTGACGCTGGTGGATTCAGACCCAAACCTCGGCGGTGTCTGTCTTAACCGCGGTTGCATCCCCTCCAAAGCTCTGCTTCACATTGCCAAGTTGATTAACGAAGCCCACGAGGCCAAAGGCTGGGGCCTGGATTTTGGTGAACCAAAAATTGATCTCGAAAAGCTGAAATCCTGGAAAAATGACGTGGTCCAAAAAATGACCGGCGGGTTGATGACACTCTCTAAACAAAGAGGGGTCACCCTTATTCAGGGGCGTGGCGTGTTTCTGGACTCACACAATCTTGAGATTTCCGGAAAAGAAAAAATAAGTTTTGATCACTGCATTCTGGCCACGGGTTCGCGGCCTGTAATCCCTGAAATATTTTCCGGTCTGGGGTCTCGGATGATGGACTCCACCTCGGCCTTGGAGATATATGAAATACCAAAGAAACTTTTGGTGGTCGGCGGCGGGTATATCGGTCTGGAAATGGGAACGGTTTATGACGCCTTGGGAAGCCGGGTGACCGTTGTGGAAATGACCTCCGGGCTTCTTCCAGGAATCGACCGCGATCTGGTTCGTCCTCTGCAAGCCAGGCTGAAAAAAACATTGGCAGATATTTTGCTGGATACAAAAGTTATTAATGCAAAAGAGACTCCGGCAGGCATCACGGTTGTTTTGGAATCTTCCACTGGAAAAACAGAAGCCACTTATGACCGCATTCTGGTTTCAGTGGGCCGTCAGCCCAATTCCAATGGAATCGGACTGGAAAATACCCAGGTCAGAATGGATGGCAGAGGATTCGTGCAAATAGATGACCAGCAGAAAACTGCCGATCCCGCAATTTTCGCCATTGGCGATGTGATCGGTGGGGCCATGCTGGCCCATAAAGCTTCAGCGGAGGCGCATGTCGCGGTGGAAGTCCTTGCCGGTCAACCGGGTAAATTTGATTACCGGGCCATTCCCGCTGTGGTATTTACCGACCCCGAGATTGCCTGGTGTGGGCTCACGGAAATGGAAGCGAAAGAAAAGGGGAAGGATATTAGAATTGCCAAATTCCCCTGGGGGGCTTCGGGCCGGGCGCAGACTTTGGGACGACCCGATGGATCGACCAAACTGATCCTGGCCGCTGATTCAGACAAAATTCTTGGAGTGGGCATCGTTGGAACCGGAGCCGGAGAATTGATCGGGGAAGCGGTTTTAGCCATTGAAATGGGGGCGATGGCCGGGGATATTGCCTTTTCCATTCATCCGCATCCGACGTTATCAGAAACGCTGAAAGAGGCCGCAGAAGCCCATTTGGGGAAATCGCCCCACGTATACAAAAGAAAATAAACGGCTATACGTCGATCACGTTGTCATTATCCTTGGAAGGGGGACGATGATAGGGTCTGGGTTGATTTGGGGGCATATTTGGGTTGAAACCGAGATTTTTCTGGGTCCTTTGGAAAAGATTGATGAAAAACAGAACCACCCCCGAAGCAACTGTTATGATAAAAAATGCGAAGGCAAAAAAGAACAAAAGACTTAGAACCAATATCGCGCCAAGGGCCAAGGATATTTTTGTCTTCAGGGGAATGGCTTGGAATGGGGAAGATTGGTATTGTGTCATTGTCACAACCTTTCTTGTTCAGAAAGAGTATTTTTTAATCTGGCAGTTTGCTAATATGGAGCATGGAAAATTCAACCTTCATTATTCTACCTTGTCCTAACTGCCAGGTCAAAAACCGAATTAAGGGTTATAACGCCGAGCAGACTCCGGTGTGCGCAAAATGCAAAACCCCTCTGGTAAAACAGGAAGAAAATGATGTGCATGCCAAATACGGTCAATCTCTCAATAGTTTTTTCAATTTACCGGATATCGGACTGCGTTCCGACTCTGACAAATAACGCCAACCAAGTTCAGGAAATTATCAATGGATACCACTGAAGTCATAGAAAAAATAATGAAGGAAAAACTGGAAGCCCAGCATGTAGCCATTGTTGACGAAAGCTATCTCCATCGCGGCCATAAAGCGGCGGGCGGGGGAGGGCACTATCACCTGACCGTGGTTTCCTCCCAATTTGAAACCGTCAACGCGATCGACCAAAGACGGCTGGTATACAGCGCTCTGGACGATCAAATCAACGGGACTCCCAAACTCATCCACGCCCTGCAGATAAAAACTTTGACTCCAGAGCAATGGAAAGCGGCTAGCGGAAATTGAGGGCGTATACTGTAGATGCCTCTGGCTTCTTAGTCGCGATAGATTTCCAGTTCCTCGCAGTTTTTTAAATTTTCAGATTCAGTTAAGGCTCTGTACCCCTCGCTTCCAAACTGGTTTTTGTAGAGATCCAGCTTGATGTATTTTTTGCTGTGCGGGGAATCCGCAAAAGCTTTAGCCCCCACATCGCCAACAGCATTTCCAAACATGGACAAATCTGTGAGCTTGGGGAGTTTATCGGAGTTTGCCAGGGCAATGGCACCGTCATCCCCAATTTCATTGTGGTTTAAATTGAGATGCTCCAAGTTTCCCAGGTAAGGCGAGTTTGCCAATGCTTCTGCGCCTTCGTCGCTGGCCTGATTTGCGGGTAGAACCAGTTTTTTTACTGTAGCCAGTGCCGGGTGTTCGGCTAATTTCATTAAACCACGTACACCCAAAAACTTTTCCCTAAGGGTTAAAACCTCTCCATCCGGGGTCAGGTTTTCTTTTATCAGGTCATCAAGTTTGCTCATTAAGTTCTCCAAAATTGTCTTTAAGTCTTTATAGGTTTTTATATTTTAACAGAAAAGCGGCGAAGGAAGGATTTAAAGCAATAAAAAAGCCGGCCCCGATAAAGGAACCGGCTAATGATTCGAGTGAGACTTATATCTTTATTAAATAAGCGGATCGAGGAACAATCCATTCGTTTTCCAACTTTCAACCTCTTCCTTGGTGGGAACAGGTGGAACAGGCCGTTTTGCGGCTCTCTTATCCAGAGGATCGTGAAATGTCCGCGCATAGGCTTCGGCTTTCCACAAATACAGATGCTGAAATATCATGCCCCAGGGAGCCATAGGCGTAGCGTCGACGCCGCGAGTGACCCTTTTGTACCAAAGAGCATCCGGCCAGTCTTTGAGTAACACATCAGGGAGCCTATCGGGCATTTTTAAGGTGTCGGGATTGTCTTCTTTTCTGAAGTCCAAAGCACCGGTCATCATGGGAGTTCCATCTTTACCATGACAGACCGCACAGTTGAGACCCTCCGTTGCGGGTTCGGCTCCCTCAAAAACCTGCTGGCCTTCGGCAACTATAGTCGCATCGTCCCACCAGGTCCATTGATCGGGGAATTTTCCCTCCACCGGCATATGGGTGGGATCTCTCAGAGTCTTTAAGTAAGACACAAGAGCGGACAGTTCATCCTCGCTGAGATCCTCCCCATAATAAGTCGGCATGGCTTTTTTCGACTTGGGGTCATCAAAGCCGGGCGATTGTTTTTTTCTGGGTTCCAAAATTTGTTCTTTAATGTAGTCATCCGAGTAAAGGCCAATTTGCTTGGTGCCTAAATTGGGGCCTCGATCGGAATTGCCTTCCCAGAAAACTTTATGGCAGTTGAAACATTTGTTATTTTCGAACACTTCCCGGCCCGCAGCGATGACTTCAGGGCCTGCCAAGCCAGATAGTTTCACCGGCGGCTTGTTGAGCTTATCCAACTCAAATTGTGGATCGAACTGGGGGAGCTGGGCGGTGATGACAATAAAAAGTATGGACGGTAGTGCATACGTGCCGATCAGGCGAATCGTGGTTTGAACCTGGCCTTTTTCCGGTTTCATGGCCCGTAAGTCCAGCAACACGAAATAGGTCAGGCCGACCAAAGCAAAAGCCACAAACTCAATCTGCCACCAGATGGGAAAACCAAATTGCCCGGAGACAACCCAGATAATGACTGCAATAATGGTGATGACCGGAATCTTAAACTTCAAATTCTGGAAAAAGGTCTTTTCCTTAAATTCTGATTTTGGAATAGCCAATAAAAGGGCATAGGTCATCGCCACCAGAACGATTCCCGCTAACCGTTTTACAACGGCGGGGGAAAGGCCGATAGCGTTCCCGCCAATCCAGAATACGGCTATTAAACCCAGAGATATGGGTACAATTTTGGTCGCTTTTTGTTTAAAAGTTTTTTCCTGCATTCCTTGCTCCTAAACGGTTATTCAGCCATTTGTGGCGTAGCTGTAGCCGGTATTGCCGGTGTTTTCTTGGTTTTTGGGTACTTAATGGCAAGCCAGATCGTGGCCGTCATAATAATAAAAAACGTCCAAACGATGGTGGTGACATGGAACCCGGACTCAGCAAGCGATGGGGCAAATTTCTCCGGCGTCACGTCTTTAAAGACTTTATAGATATGCCAGTTCATTCGCGATAGCTCACGAATGGTCCCCATCCAGCTCATCAGCCAGATATCCGCAAATCCGAGTAAAATCAGAACATATATTCCCAGCGGGTTGATTTTTCCGTAATGCACCTTCCCGGTTTTCGTGGCAATGGTGTAAAAGACGTAATTGATGAAAGTTACCGTGACCAGGGCAAATGCCGCTGTGTTCTTGGATATCATGAGAGCCAGGAACGCCAGGTTATCCGGTAGCACCATATTGGGGTCCATTCCCGGTTCCGGCATCATCGTGGCAAAGAAGCGCCTGGGTGTGAACCAAATGGTTGCGGATATGACAATCAGGATGAATCCGAACTTCATGGCCGGGAAAAACCGTTGTGCATTTTCAATACGCTTCATACTCACCCACATATAGATATTACTGGCGCTGAACATGGTTCCGACCAGTAAACCCTGCACGAGCATGAACATTGATTCCCGGTCCGACATGATGTACATGCCGATGGTGGCATCGTATTGGTAAATTTCGCGGACGAAGATATAACCCATGGCTGGCAGGGGAATCATGATGGCGACGCCAATGATGTTGCCGATATACCCGACCCAGTCGTAATATTCCTTTTCTTCCTTTTTATCCGACCAAAGATACATGTACGCGCCGATGATGCCGACCATATAACCGCCAAAGGTGCCATTGCCCACCAGACGATGGTAATTGAGCGGCATCCAGGTGGAAGTGGCGATTCGCGACCATTCATTGATGTTCATCAGTTCATCAAGGGGTTTTGGAGGTGTCTGCATGAAAGTAGCCGGACCGTCGAGCGCACAAAGCAGAGACAGACCTAAAACATTCAAGACAACGCCACAAACGATGTGTCGGCCTTTCTTATTCTGTTGATTGAGTGGATCCCAGGAGTACACGTAAATGTACATGACGATGGTTTCCAGGATGAACAGCGTCGGGTAGGCCACCATGAACAGAACCGGGAAGGATTGCACCAGATAGGTGATGAAGTCCTGGTAGAGCACGATCATCACAAAAAGAAACAACCCGCCGGTGAGAGCGGTGAAGCTGTAACACATGCCGATGACTTTGGTGATCTCGTGAGCCAACCGCTCAAACTTGAAGTCGGACTTGGCAAACATGATCATATTTGCCAGGGTGCCACCCACCGCGCCATTAATGACGGCTAAGATGATGCCCGATGTTTCAATATGTTCGACAGGGGTCAGTGGAATAGCGATGAGTGTCCCAAATACGGCGCCAACCAGAGCTGAAACTCTGACGTCCATCAATCGATGGAAATAGTTCAGGAAACTCACGATAAATGCGCCAAATGCACACGCCCATAGACCATAGAGAACGCCATGGTGAATACCGACGATAATTTCTCCGGTTATCCCAATAACAACGCCGATCAGCACGCCGAGAAAAACATTGGAAAGAATGATCGCCTTACGAACCCCCTGAGTCCTTCGGGCCCCCATGACCTCCATGATGACAACAAACATGGGACAGCCAAGAATGAACGAGGCAAACAGAATATGTAATTGGGCGGCTACCCAGGTGATCTTGCGGTTACTAAATCCCATGAAGGAGAAAGGTTTAAATTCATGGTCTTTAGCGGGTCCGATATCTGTCAGGTAGGATAAATCTTCCTCTTCTTCACCCGCAACGGCGGCATCTTCACCATCTGTAGAACCTTCTTCTGCACCAGTTTCCTCGCCTTCAGCAGGGGCTTCCTCGCCTTCTTCAAACTCATCTTCTTCCTGAGCAAATACCTTGTCAGGACCACCCACGAAGCTGAATTTTGAGGACGACGAAAAAGGTTCAGGCGCCAGGTGAACCAGTCCGTAAACCAGAATCAGGGCGAAAAGAACTTTAAGTGAAAATGACTTGTATTTCAGGTTCCGAAAACTGTCCATCAGGGCTCCCTCTAACGCCAGATGATTGGAAAATTTGACACGTTATAAATCAATACGTATTTCAGAGAAAAATTTGGTAACTTCGACCCCCTGATTGTGAGGCCTTATTCTCCGAATGGTGTTTTTTTCTGTTCATGAAATAAGGGTAACTCATTGAAAATTAAACCCTTAAATCTTACCCAAAAAATACCGGACACATTAAAATAGGGTAGAGAAATATCATAGGGTTTTTGTAAAGTCAAGAAATTAAAGTCTAATGAAATTGGTTAGTTTACGGAAATTACAGGGCCTTACCGTCTGAAAAAAGTACGAGCCTGCAATTGGATTAACCGGTATTCGAGTCATCTCCGGGACTGTTTTTGTCCAGAGAGTCGAGGGGCATGATAAGAAGCCCAAATCCCATGGCCGAAAATAATACGGAAAGTAGCCCCACAAATATTTGCGGCCATTCGGCGGCGATGCTTTTCACCGAAAAGACAAATAAAACTCCACCCAATATCAAGCTTGCCAGGCCTACGATGCGGATGGTCAACTTATCCATTTTGGATTTCGGCGTTTGCCATTGCCTTTTTCTTGCGGGAAATCAGAATGAGATTGCGGATATAGATAACAGATCCCAAACTCTGCCCGAGAATAAATACGGGGTCCTGTTTGTGTATGGAGTAGGTCAGCAATATGATACTGCCGCCAATGCTGAAATACCAGAAGGGCAGGGGGATTATGCTTTCTCCATGCTTTTCTGAAATTATCCATTGGATGATAAACCGCATGGCAAAAAGCGCTTGCCCTATAAAACCGACTACGAGCCAATAAGTTGCGGTCATCTATTCCTCCTCAATGACATAGTAATTCAATCTCCTTTTTTTCAACCAGCGGACCCCAAAGAGATCCTTCAGTGAAGACCATAGCCGATTGCGGATGTTGTATTTGGATTTGCCGTGAAGTCTGGGATGATGGCTGACCTTGACCTGAGTGACACTGAAGCCTTCCATTTTAATCAGGGTCGGGAAGAAGCGATGCATCCCGTTAAACAAAATAATATTATCAAAACATTCCCTGCGAAATGCCTTGAGAGAACAGCCGGTGTCGGCAATGGTTTCGTCACTCAATTGGTTGCGCACTGCATTAGCGACTTTAGAGGATATTTTTTTTATCCAGGGATCATTGCGTTTGTGCCGCCAGCCACAGACCACATCAAATTCCTTGATTTTTTCCAAAAGAGCAGGAATATCCGCTGGATCATTTTGAAGATCAGCATCCATCGTGACAATGATTCGACCGCGAGAGGTTCGAAACCCAGCCACAAATGCGGCTGACTGGCCAAAATTCTTTGCAAACCGGATCAATCGCAAATGTGGATTGTGTTTCTGAAGAGTGCGGATCAATTCATCACTGCCGTCCAGACTGCCATCATCTACAAATACGACCTCATAATTGAAATCGAGTTTTTGAAGGGTTTCGTTTAACCTTTCTTCCAGGGCTACTAAATTTTCCCGTTCATTGTAAATGGGAATGACCACCGAAAGATCGAGGCTTGCATCAGGCTGGGGTTGGCTCATCTGAATAAAAATTGAATGGGTTTAAAAGAATTATACGTAGGACACAGCTTGGGCGGCAAGTTGTCCGCAGGCTCCCATAATATCAGTTCCGCGGTTTTTTCGAACAAAAACCGAATAATTTTTGGATAGTAAATAATTCTGGAACGATGCAATCCTGTCCTCAGACGGCGGATAATAGTCACTGGATTCATAGTGGTTGAATGGAATCAGATTAATTTTACTGGGAATGCCTTTCAGTAACCGGGCCAGGCGCTTCGCATCTTCATCCGTATCGTTGATACCAGCCAGGAGAACATATTCAAATGTAATCATCCGGGTGGGTTTTAAGGGATAACTCCTGAGAGTGTCCATTAAAACTTCAATGGGATATTTCTTGTTGATGGGCATGATTTTATCCCGCACTTCATCAAGGGTTGCGTTCAATGAAATGGCCAGATTCACATGGATGTTTTCTTCCTGGAAATTTCTTATCTTATCGACCAATCCTGATGTCGAAAGAGTGATTTTCCGCGTAGAAATTTTCAGAGCCTGCGGAGACACCATCAACCGCAACGCATCCACCACCGGCTGATAATTATCAAGTGGCTCTCCCATTCCCATGATGACCACGTTGGTGATCCTGTCCTTTTCTGGAAGGTCTTCGTTTACTTTTATGAACTGCCCGATAATCTCATCGGCGGTCAGGTTACGTTTTAACCCAAGTGTCCCTGTTTTGCAAAAGGTACATGCCAATCGGCACCCAACCTGTGTGGAGATACACAATGTCTTTCTCTGCTCTGAAGGCATCCAAACGCTTTCTATGGTGGATCCATCCTCCAGTTCAAATAAATATTTTATGGTCCCGTCCACGGATGAAAGTTTTTTAAGAATGCGAGGCAGGGAAATATAAAACTTTTCACTCAAAAGCTGGCGCAGAGACTTGGAGAGATTGGTCATGAGATCAAAGTCTCTCACTCCACGATGATAAATCCAGGTAAAAACCTGATGCACGCGGTAAGGCTTCACATCCCATTGAACAAAATAGTCAGTTAATTTTTTTTCTGTAGTGCCTAGTAAATTTTCCATTTCAATTGCAAATTAAAGGGAGTAGTATTCGGTTGAAATTTTTGATTGTTCCCATGCGGGGCGATTCGGGATATAAAACCGTTAGGTTCTTGGAGGAGGCCGACAGGTGAAATTTCTTGATTCCCACCCTCCTTCTGTATCCGCGGCCCGCGACAATCTTTTGCGATAAAACCAAAGTTTGTTTTTTCCACCAAGTAGTTTTCAGATCAAACCAAATAAACAAATTCCAGCCAGTCAGTATTTTTTTTAAGCAAAAGAAGAAAACCCGCAAACTTGTTTTCCGGATGAGCTGATGAACTATCTTACCACAATGGAACTCTCGCAGTGTTTCAGGGTTTTAAATATATCTCCCCGTGAGAAATGGGATGCTGTCAGGAAATCCTATCACTTGTTGGTTAAACAGTATCACCCTGATCGGCATCCCAATAACCTTATCTATGAAAACAAACTGAAAGAAGTCATCAGTGCTTTCAAGGTCCTGGAAAAACATTATAAGTATCAGGAGAGCCATCAGGAAAAAGATGCCCAGGTTTCCCCTGCTACTCGTTTTAGCCCATCGTTTATTGATGCCAAAGCCCCAAGCCTGGATAAATCCCCTTTCATTGAAAGTAGTCCGGTCCGTCCATTGGATGGGTTAGTCGAGACCCGGGGAAAAAGGAACCTGTGGAACAAGTGGGTCCAGAAGTTTCAGAAAAACTTAACAAAATATGATAGAAAAATTTTCTTACTGGATATTCGAAAAAATATTCGGGTCCATCCCCACACCGCGGCTCAAGGCGGGGTCATTCGGATGCGTAAAGGAAAAGAAACCTTTCAGATAACGATTCCTTCCGGCACCTGGAACCGAATGACATTACGCATACCTGAAAAAGGAGAGTCCAGCCTGTTTGGAAAAAAACGGGGAGACCTTCTTTTGAATATTGAGGTGGTCAATTCACAAAACATCAATGCCGACGAAACGAGGTTCTATTATGAACTCCATATTCCTCGCGAAAATGTTAAATCGTCTAAAGTGCAGACCTTGGATTCTGTTTTCGGTCCCATAAAGTTTGTGTTACCGCGTAACATAAAACAAGGACAAAATTTTGTTCTGAAATCTAAACCCAATGAGAAAAGCAAAAGTTCCTCAAGCCATGTGGTAACAATTCATTTCGCTTGAAAAATGTCCCGCCCCGCCTAGAGTTCAGGAATACCCCAGAAACGTATGTATCATCACGCCGCCGCTGAAAAGAGCAATGATCAAGGTCATTGCCAGTAAACTAAACAGGGAAGCAGATGTGTCGTATATATTTTGCCGTTTGAACCACCATCCGTCGATCACTAGTATCAAAACAGCAATGGCAAAAGCCGCGACTGAGACTCCGCTTAAAGAACTGCTGAAGACAATATCCTTCGACATATAGTTTAAAACAGAAAATGACCAGGTGAGCGGGATCAGGCTCAGGTAGAACGCCGCGAAGACCGGCTGGTTTTTTGATTCCTTAAAGCGGGCTTGCAAGCGAACGCCTAAAACGAATAATGTGGCAAGCAAAAGGTAGAAAGCATTGGCGCTGATGCTTTTGTCTGACTGCTCTTTTCGAATATGTTTTAAAGCGCCCAAAACATATTGAGACACTTCAATTTCGTCCATTTCATAGAAGCCCCCCTTACTGGTATCGAAGGCAAAAACCCGAGCGGTAGTGGATTCAGCGGGAAGTGAGATCGCCCGGTACTGGTCCTTACCTGCCGATTCAATTTCAAGATAAACGAGGCCATTATGGTATTTTAAATTATATTTTTCTATCTCAACCAGATTGTGGGCGTAGCGTTGATTTTCTGCATAGAAGGATTCCTGAATTACCATAAGGTCCTGCAAGGCCTTTTTGGCCTGGAAATCCAGATTATTTTCAAAATGCTGGGAACAGGAAGCTGTGAAAATGAGCAGGAATAATGAAATAAACAACCGCGAAATGTTAAACTGGGGCATGAAGTTGATAACCATAATTTATTGATTTGAAAGGTCCAGATTTATATCACAGTCCCATGACACGTGCAAGGGCAGTCCTGAGGAAGTCTAAGGTAATCTATGAACTCGCAATCTATTTTTGAAAATATTAAATTTGTAACTGGCAATATTAATAAAGTCCGCGAAGCCGGGGAAATCCTGGGAGTATCTCTGCAACAGGTTGATATCCCTGATTTATATGAACTTCAGACCCATGACCCCGAAGCAATTGTTCGCCATAAATTGAGCCAGGCGTACGAGATTGTCAAGGGGCCTGTTTTGGTGGAAGATTCTGGCCTGATATTTTCGGCCTGGAACGGATTGCCTGGAGCGCTGGTAAAATGGTTCGAATTGACCGTGGGCTGTGAGGGGATGCTCAAAATGCTCGAACCGTTTGATAACAGGGAAGCATTTGCGTTGTGCTATGTCGGCTTCCATGATGGTGAAAACATCAAAATCGCCAAGGGCGAGGTCCGGGGGAGGATAGCGCCACAATTGAGCGGAACCAGTGGTTTTGGCTGGGACGTGCTTTTCATTCCCGGGGGTCACGCTCTCACCTACGCAGAAATGCCGGCCACCGAAAAAAACGCCATTTCCCACAGGAAAAGAGCTTTTGAAAATTTGAAGAAAATGATGGGTTGACGCTAATTTTTATCGGCAACTCCGGTTAACTTGTCGCACAGGTGCTTCATCAGCAAACAATATGCCGCCAGCTTTTCGTATTCAAGGTCGGCTGCCTCCCCTTTAAGTTTCCGGGAGGCATGATTGAAGGACGTCTCCATCTCTTCCCAGGGCGCATCTTCTGCCAGCCATTGGTTTTCCGCGGCCCATTGGAGGCATTGCTGGAAGGACTCGCAGGGAGTTCCCTGTTCGGCGGCCAGTGAGCGAATGAACTTCAGGGCTATATCACAGGTAAAGGTGAAGCGTTGCAGGGCGGCGTCCCGGTAATAGTCGGATTTTTCGTTTTTGAGAATTTCTTCAAACCGATCGACCGTCCAGCGAAAATGGGTCAGTAAGATTTTTGCGGATGGCGTACTTGAGGAGTTCATTGTGATTAGATGGCTTGAAAACGGGAATCCGATGAAAGATTTTGGGTGGCACCCTGTATTCTCTTATAATTCATTCATATTACAACATCCGCTCAGGTTAACGTAAATATTTCATAACCTCTGGCAGTCCATCTAGTTTTGTAAATCTCAGCGAAAAATGGTAATTTCATTCAATTTTATTAAACTTCATTGATTTAAATTGAAAATTTAAGAGGTTCCGTGAGCAATAACAAGCGATTCATTGATAATGGCGATGGCACAGTCACAGATACCGAAAAAAACCTCATGTGGAAAAAAACGGACTCCATGAATGATCTGAAAAAATGGATCAATTATCAGGATAGCGCCGATTACGCCAGGGAACTCAACGAAAAAAAATTCGCCGGGTATGAAAACTGGCGACTGCCCACACGAGATGAGCTTGCTACCATTTACGACAAGGACTGGGCCATAAAAGACAGGTTTGACAAGGACATTCATATTAATGAATGTTTTGCCCCTGGCGGCGGGTTTTCCATGATTGCCGACCAGGTCCCGGGGCGGATGCGCACCTGGGTTTTAAACATACGGGATGGAGAGTACACGCAACCGGATGGGTTATGGACTCTGGCCGAAGCGGCCCGGGCGGTTCGTACCATTGGATGATAATCAATAATAACCGTTACTATCTAGGGAGACCCTGGAATGAGCGAGAATGAAATTTATACCCCTTCAAAAGCCGTCAGCGATGCGGCTTTTTTTCAGAATATGGATCAATATAAGGAAATGTATCAACGGTCTATTGATGACCCTGACGCGTTCTGGGCTGAAGAGGCGGAAAAATTCTTTTGGTTTAAAAAGTGGGATCAAGTCCGAAATTATAATTACAACGTAAAAAATGGCCCGATATCCATCGAGTGGTTTAAAGGTGGGAAAACCAACATCACTATGAACTGCCTGGACCGGCATCTGGAGAAAAAGGGCAACCAACCGGCGATCTTATGGGAGGGTAACGAGCCGGGGACGGATAAGACGCTTACTTATAGAGAACTGCACGCGAAGGTATGTAAATTTGCCAATGTGCTCAAAAAGCACGGAGTTAAAAAGGGCGATCGCGTCACCATTTACATGCCGATGGTGGTGGAACTGGCGGTGGCCATGCTGGCATGCGCCCGGATAGGAGCGGTCCATTCCATCGTTTTTGGCGGTTTCTCGGCGACGGCTCTAGGTGAAAGAATTCATGACTCATCATCAGCATTGCTGGTAACAACCGACGGAGCCTTTCGCGGGACCAAACCCGTTCCACTAAAATCCAACGCCGACGAGGCCATGGAAATTTCCCGTCAAAAAGGCATAGAAGTTACTAAATGCATCGTCGTCGAACGTGTCGGTTCCGAGATTCCGGTCACGATGAAACCGGGGCGGGATTTCTGGTGGCATGACGAGATGCAGGAAGCGTCCCCGGTTTGCGCCGCCGAACCGATGGATGCGGAAGATCCGTTGTTTCTTCTTTATACCTCAGGGTCTACGGGTAAACCCAAAGGGGTTCAGCATAATGTCGGCGGCTACATGATTTTTACGGCGTTGACCCATAAATATATTTTTGATTACCATGACGGCGATGTCTGGTGGTGCACGGCTGACATCGGTTGGGTCACCGGCCATTCTTATATTATTTACGGACCCCTGGCCAATGGGGCTCAGACGATCATGTTTGAAGGCGTTCCCACCTATCCCGATGCAGGACGCTTCTGGGAGGTGGTGGACAAATACAAGGTCACCCAGTTCTATACGGCGCCTACGGCAATCCGCGCTTTAATGGCTCATGGCGAAGAAATTCCGGGGCGCTACGATCTTTCATCGTTAAAAATTCTAGGTTCGGTCGGGGAACCTATCAACCCGGAGGCCTGGCGGTGGTATCACAAGAATATCGGGCGCGGAAAATGCCCCATTGTCGATACCTGGTGGCAAACGGAAACGGGCGGAATTCTAATCACCCCGCTTCCGGGATGCACGCCCTTGAAACCCGGTTCGGCGACGTTTCCATTTTTTGGAGTCAAACCAACCGTTATAAATTCTGAAACCGGAAAGGTGGCAGAGGGCAACGGCGTTTCCGGCGTGCTGGCCCTTTCAGAGCCCTGGCCGGGACAGGCCCGGACTATTTATGGAGATCATGATCGCTTTGAAGAAACTTATTTCAAACTCTACCCAGGGTATTATTTTACTGGCGATGGGTGTCGGCGTGATGAAGACGGATATTACTGGATCACGGGCCGTGTAGACGATGTGATCAATGTGTCCGGTCATCGTATCGGGACCGCCGAAGTGGAATCGGCACTGGTTCTTCACAAGGCAGTTTCCGAGGCCGCAGTGGTTGGCTTCCCTCATGAGATCAAAGGGCAGGGCATCTATGCCTATGTTTCGTTGATGGATGGGGTGGCGTACAACGATGCACTTGGAAAGGAACTCAAAAATTTTGTGCGCAAGGAGATCGGTCCCATTGCCGCACCGGATGTGATTCAGTGGGCGCAGGCGTTACCTAAAACGCGTTCCGGAAAAATTATGCGTCGCATCCTGCGCAAAATCGCCGCCGACGAAGCTGACCAATTGGGCGATGTTTCTACTTTGGCGGACCCTTCGGTGGTTGAGGAATTGAAAAGTTCGTATCAAAAGTTAAAACAGGATGGAAAGACTGGATGATCAAAAAAAACTGACAGGAAGCCACAGGACGGAAATATTTGCTGGTAATCACTGCAGGATCATGGAGTTGAAGCAAACTTCAACTCCATGACTTCCACTCGGCTGTGAAAAGAGAAAGGAACCCCCTCCCCCCCCTAAAGCGCAATATTCGAAAAGCTACAAGCTTGTTTTAATGTAGGTTTAAGAATAATTTTACCATCTTTGGGAAGGGTGTCAAAGAAAAAGTTTTGATTTTATTCATATTACTCGTTATTTAGAAATTTTGGACTCACTTTGGGCAGGGTGTTATTTGCAGAAATTTTGAGAAAATCAGGCTTTTTCAGGCGAATATTCCGGGTTGCCTGCAGTTGTTTAACTTCCCGCAACCCTCGATGCGACTGGCTATTCATGGGTTGTAATTTCACAGCCTGGGTGAAGGCCGCTCGGGACTCGTTCAGTCGATGCAACTGCAGATAAACCCAACCCAATCCGTCATAAGCATCGGCTTGATCCGGGTGATGACGCAAAGACTGTTGATAGTGCCGTATGGCCTCCGCATAATTCTCCAGGTTAAAATAGGCCCGTGCCAATCGGGTCCTTGCGGTGGTTTGGGTTTTAAAAGGACGCTTGCCGGTTTCATCGCTGATGGTCTCAGTGATCGGGTCGGGTTTGCTGTTAATTGACAAGGATTGCTCTAAATAGTTGATGGCGGCCTTATAATCTCGCAATCTAAACAGGCTATAGCCCATCCCCTTGTGTGAATCCGATTTATGCGGTTGCTCTTTCAAAGATGTCTGGAACATTTGCTTGGATTTTTCAAATTCTCCCTGTTGATAAAAAGCCCATCCCAGACGGTTATATACCTGCCAACCGAACCGCTGACTTCCAAGAAATTTGAAAAACTCTTCCGAAATAGCCGAATCCGGGTCCAGGGAGATTGATTTTAAAAAATGTTCCACTGCCAGGTCTGGTTTGTCTTGCTTGAGGTGAAGCCATCCCAACCCCATGTATAACGAGGGCCGCAAAGGATCTTTTTGTAACTCGCGGTTATAATATTGCCGCGCTCGGGTATTTTCCCAACTTCGCATCACGCTCCAGTCGAGTTTATAGGAGATCTGCTTTTGCTCGGGATAGACGGCATGGGCTATTTTCAAGAAATAGGAAGCGTCGGTGTATCTACCCAGATGATAATTTGAAAAACCGATGCCTTTAATGGCATCCGTTTCATAAATGACGTGCTTGCGGGATTTTTTAAACTTTTCCAGGGCTTGTTCGTACTGGCCTTTTTGAAACTGACTCCATCCCAGTCCATTGTAGGCGCGAGCGAGAGGTTCAGTCAGCGGCGCTTGGGGTTGTTGGCCTTCAATAAAACTGTGGTAATTGGATGCGGCTTCTTTGAAATCTCCATTTTTGAAATTTTGTTGGGCTTCGTATAGCTCTGGTTGGCGAAATTTTTCCAATTCTTCAAGACCTTTTAAACCTTTCTCATTGCCAGGGTCCAGTTGCAGAGAATTTTGAAAAAATTCACCAGCGGCGTCATAATTACCCTTCCTCAATTCAAGCATTCCCAATTGAACATTGGGGTAGGCCCAATCCGGAAACTCATTTTTAAGGGCTTTGATTTTTTTCTCTGCGATCCTGAATTTTTTTAAATCCAGATAATATTCAGCGTCAGCCGCTTTGACCATCTTTAAATTTTCTGACTCCTCTATTCCCTTAACAACTCCAATAAAATTGGGATGAGTTTGAGAAATATTCTTGAAAACCAATTCGGCTGGTATTATTTTTTGGGTTTTAAGCAGACTCCATGCGAGGCCGTTTTGTGCATCGAGGGAATTTAATAGAGGTTTCGGCAATTCTTGAAATGCTTGAATGGCTCTCCGGTATAGCTTTTTATTGTAATATCTCCAGGCCACCTCCAGGGCATCATTTTCAGCAGGGTCAAAAGTCCATAGAATGCTCCGGTAACGAGGGTGCTCTACAGGCAGGGAAAAGAGCGAAGCGGCGCCAGGTTGATTTGGAATGACCGGCAGGGAAGCCTCTTTCGTTTGGTCTCCCCGGGATTTCCAGAATGCTAAAATGGATTCAATTTCTTGCGAGCTATAAAATTTTTCTAGCTCAGGCAACGCCTTTTCAAGGTTTTTTTGTTTAAGATATATGATTGCCTTACCCTTGGAAATGTCATACAACACCTTCGAAAACTTTTCCGCCTTTAAAAATGTAATCAACGCCTGCGGGTCATTGTTCAAGGCTAAATAGCACCAACCCATTCCGGCAAGAAAATTTGGGTCTTTGGGGTGGATCGTGTGGTTGCGTTCAAATGCCAAAAGGGCCTTGTCGTATCGTTTCTGGAAGAAATAGGTCCAAGGGAGGAGCTTCAATGCCAAAGGTTCATCGGGAGACTGTAATAGGGTTTTTTTGAGATAAAATTCCGCCACATCATAATTTTGTAAATTGTATTGATGCTGAGCGAACTGCAAATCCTTTTCATGGGGAAGGGCAGGGGGCGCCTGCTCTCGCGGAATGACCAGGGCGGCGGCTTTTTTAAAAAACGAAGGCTCTGCGCTTGTCTCCAGGGGGGAACCGGCTGGCGCTTTGAATGATGCACAAGCGTAACAGGACGCTACAATGAGAGTTGCAAGCAGGAGTTTCCAGCGCATTAATTGTCTCAGGGGGATTGGTCCTATAATTTGTAACAACTTGTTAAGTATTGCATTCCTTTCTTTAACGGCACAAAACCGGGATTTTTGAGGAAAACTTTGATAATTTGTGAAATGATGCTTTTATTGTCAAATACATAGGGCTAACTTGAGTTTTTCAAATGGGTGTAAACCGCAAATTTATAGGATTGAATATTTCCTTGAACGTGGTAATATCCACCGTTTACCTAATACTACCTACTAAATCAATGCGTTCACTAACTTTAGCACTATTAAGCCTTCTGCTGGTTTTTGGAGCCGGGTGTTCCAAAGATGAGAATAAATCCTCTGTGGAAGAACCTTCGGTTCCGGAAATGGTTGAGTCTGTCCAGGAACCGGTAAAAAGTGTGGAAAAAGTGGTTCCGGTGAGCTTGTCGCCTGAAGACAAGGAAAAGGCAAAGCTGGCTCCTGAAGGCATGGTGTTCATCAAGGGCGGATGTTTCATGATGGGCAATGATTTTGCCCAGGAAGATGAAAAGCCCGAGCATGAAGTTTGCGTAGATGACTTCTTCATGGATAAATTTGAAGTGACTCAAGCCAAGTGGGAAAAAGTAACCGGCTATAATCCATCAAAAATAATTGCCCCGGACCTCCCTCTGGAACAGGTGAACTATATCGAGGTTCAGGAATATCTGGATAAATCCAAGTGCCGTCTGCCGACCGAAGCGGAGTGGGAGTATGCCGCACGAGGCGGTGCGGACGCCCGGTATTACTGGGGCAATATGATGGATGAATCGTATGCCTGGTATGAAGATAACGCGAAGAAGACCACGCATCCCGTCGGCCAGAAACTACCGAATCAGTACGGACTCCACGATATGATGGGAAATGTCTGGGAATGGGTCAATGACTGGTACGAGCCGTACTATCAGATCAGAGAAAAGAAAAACCCTCAGGGGCCAAAAACGGGTGAGTATAGAGTCATCCGCGGGGGAGCTTTCGATTCGTCGGCAGGGGCGTTACGCATCACCAACCGTATCTGGCTGCACCCCAAAAACCGGGTCTTCCCGAAAGTGACCACCTATGGTCAGGTAATCAACGAAATCTACAACTACATCGGCTTTCGTTGCGCCAAATCAATTCCTGCAACGGCTACAGAATCTGCGAAGTAATAAATTCTGGTTTTTCTGCTAATACCGCCCCCTCCTGCCCAAAGAAATAACAAAATCCTTATTACCGCAAAGACGCAAAGATCGCAAAGAAAACCAAAACCAAATTTGACAGGATAAAAGCTGATTTTTTTTAGAATAGTTGTCTGTTAAGCCGTCATTGCGAGGCCATAAGGCCGAAGCAATCCAGAAAGCCACAAAAGATTCTGGATCGCCGCGCCGCTTGACGCGGCTCGCGATGACGTTGCGGTCGATAGAATACCCGTTTTTTTTGCGATCTTTGCGTCTTTGTGATGGTGTTGGTTTTATCAGGAATTGAGGAATATTATAGAGAGGTAGCCAGTTAACGGCACTCGCTACAGATTCCGAACATGTCCAGTTTGTGAGAGGTGATGGTGAAGCCATTGCGGGCGGCCACTTCTTCCTGGAATTTTTCTATGAGGGGGTGGTTGAACTCGATGATCTTTCCACATTCGGTGCAAATCATGTGGTCGTGATGGCTATGCATGTATTTGTGCTCATAGCGTTTTTGACCGTCGCCAAAATTGAGTTCCGAGGCCAGGCCGCTTTTGGTCAGCAAGGCCAGAGTTCGATAGACCGTTGCCAGTCCCAGCTTTGGTTCCGTTGCTGTGACCAGATTGTACAATTCCTCGGCGCTGATATGCTCCTCCGAGTCAAGAAACGCTTTCAGCACCGACCGCCTTTGCCGGGTGATCTTTAAATTGTTCTGAGAGATAAAATCTTCCAGAACTTCTAATTCCTTGCTGGCCATATTCGATAATAGTGAGAATAATTTTCAGAGTTAAGTATCTGTTAATCTACCATGAGGCTTTGACGGGGTCAACGGTTGCATTTTCAAGGATGAAGATGGGGGCTACTTAGGAGGAAGCTGGTTTCTCGTGGTTGTTCAACTGGTTTTTGATGGTCTGGATAAAGTTTTCGGCGGGAACCTCTATTTGCGAACCCGTTTCCATATCCTTCATCAAATAAACTCCTGCCTCGATTTCATTTTCGCCAACGATGAGGGCGAACCGGGAAAGTGATTTATTGGCTTTTCGCATTTGGCTTTTCATGCTGCCACCGTCGTAATCCTGGTCCACAGTGAATCCTTCCTGTCGCAACTGATGCGCCATCTTGAAACTGAAATTTTTAGCTTCATCACCCAGGCTGATAATAAAAATATCGGGTCGTGATTCGGAATAATTTTTATTTTCAAAGGGGATGATCGAAATCAAGCGTTCCATTCCCAGAGCAAATCCAAAACAGGGAGTGGATGGCCCTTCAAACTCTTCGACCAGGGAATCGTAGCGGCCTCCGCCACAGATTGCATTTTGCGCTCCAAGGCCTGTGGAGAGGACCTCAAACGTCGTCCGCGAATAATAATCCAACCCACGCACCAATAGCGGGTTCAGAAAGTAGGGAGTTTCTGTGGAATCCAGAAGCGCTTGCACCTGAGTGAAATTGGTCTTGCAGGTTTCACACAGATGGTCGCAGGTTTTGGGCAAGTCTTTGGCGATTTGACGATCACGTTCCACTTTGCAATCGAGAATTCTCAAGGGATTGCGTTCATAACGCTGGTTGCAATTTTCGCACAATTCGTCCAGATGTCCGCGAATCGCTTCCTTCAATGTTTCCCTGTATTGCGGGCGACAGTCGGAGCATCCCAGACTGTTGATTTGCAACTCCAGGTCCGTCAGCCCCAGTTGGCGAAAAAATTCCACCAGCAGGGTCATGACTTCGACATCGATGACCGGGTTGTCGGTTCCCATGGCTTCGATGCCAATTTGATAAAACTGCCGAAACCTGCCCGCCTGCGGGCGTTCGTAGCGGAACATAGGGCCGAGATAATAGACTTTCACAACCGATGGCGGATTGTACATTTTATGTTCGATGTAGGCACGTACTACGGAGGCTGTACCTTCTGGACGCAATGTTATTTGCTCACCGCTCCGGTCGGTAAATGTGTACATTTCTTTTTCTACGATATCCGTGGCCTCGCCGATGCTTCTTGAAAAGAGCTGGGTTTTTTCAAAAATAGGCAGACGAATCTCTTTGAATCCGTATTTGTGAAAAACGCTACGGGCAATTGTCTCCACCCACTGCCACTTTTCTATTTCTCCAGGAAGAATGTCTTTAACGCCGCGGATACTCTGAATTTTCATTTTGGGTGGAGTTTCTTGCAGGGTTCGTATGAAAAGTGAATTGTCGGTTGGGATGAGTTAAACTTGCGCAACTCCCGTGCTCGGCGAAGTCCCGGTTCAGGCCGGATTTTTTTCGTCGCAACGGGAGGCGAGATGTTTCTCCGCCAGTTCTACATCGTGCAAGCTGCCAATGTAAAGCGGTACCCGCTGATGGATTTCAGTAGGAACAAGATCAAGAATGTTTTTCTCTCCGTTGGACGCCCGGCCTCCGGCATCCTGGACAATGAATCCCAGAGGAGCCGCCTCAAACGCAAAACGCAATTTACCGTTCAGGTTTTTCTTGTCTTTGGGATACATAAAGATTCCACCCTTTAGCAGAGTTCGGTGGAAATCAGAAACCAGGGTGCCAATGTACCGAAGAGCGTAGGGTCTGCCTGTCGCGGTATCTTTTTCTTTTAAGTGGGCGATGAAATTCTTTTGCTCTTTGCACCAGTTTTCCGTATTGCCTTCGTTGATGCTATAAGTAGAACCCTGTTGTGGAATCTTGATGTTGGGATGTGAAAGAAAAAATTCACCCAGAGATGGGTCCAGTGTGAAGCCATACACCCCCCGGCCTGAGGTATAAACAAACATGGTGCTGGAGCCGTACATGATATAACCCGCCGCTACCTGCTGATCTCCCTTTTGCAGAAGATCCTCATCGGTAACTTTTTTCCCTGTACTCTTTTTCTTGTAAACAGAGAAAATGGTGCCGATACCGACGTTAACGTCTATATTGGAGGAACCGTCCAGGGGGTCCATCATAAAAACATATTTTCCCGGATTTCTCTCTAGAGGGATGATCACCGGGTATTCCAGCTCTTCCGAAGTAATGGCGCAAACCGTACCCGATTGACCGATGATTTTGATGAAGGTCATGTCGGCGAATTCATCAAGCTTTTGGACTTCCTCCCCCTGCACGTTAATTTTCCCGGTCAAGCCCAGAACATCTTCTCCAATACCTGCCCTGTTCACTTCCAGAGAGACGATCTTGGCGGCCACCATGATCTCGTTCATTAAGCTGGTGAATTCCCCAGTGGCTCCAGGAGTAATTTTTTCCTGTTGGCGCACGTGCTGAACAAGTGTTGTTCTTTCCATAAAAATTCAATCTTTCTGAAAAATAGAAGGTAAACTGCGGTGATTCAGTCGGAAGACGCAGAGATTTTACCTTATTTTAAAAGGTGCGGCAATTAATTACAGGGCATCTCTAAAAATAGACTAAATGTTCCTAATCGTCAATTTAAGGAGATGGCTTTGTTTTAGTGGG